>JAAZDX010000228.1 GCA_012512605.1 Bacillota bacterium | reverse complement strand
CCCTTTTTGCCACCCATTATCACGAGTTGACCTCTTTAGCCGCTCGGTTGGACGGGGTGGAGAACCTGAATGTGGCGGTGGCAAAGGAGGGGGACGGCATTATCTTTCTCCACAAGACCCTGCCGGGGGCCAGTGACCGCAGCTACGGGATTGAAGTGGCGCGTCTGGCCGGCATCCCTGAAGAGGTCCTGGACCGGGCCGCACAGATCCTAACCGAACTTGAAGCGAAAGGGTTGAAGGAACGGTCTCAAACCGTGGCGCTACCGACGAGACCGGTGCAATTGTCGCTCTTTAGCGGCGATGAAGCCCACTTATATAATGAACTACGCCAGCTTGATTTGGACAACCTTTCGCCGCTGGAAGCGCTCAAACTGCTCTTAAAGTGGCAACAGCGGCTGAAAAAGAAGAAAGAACCGTGAGGCAGAAGAGGAGTTAAAGATGGGGAAGATTATCCGCCTTGATGAAGTGACGATCAACCAAATTGCCGCCGGTGAAGTGGTGGAAAGACCGTCCTCCGGCGTCAAGGAACTGGTGGAGAATGCGCTTGATGCCGGCGCAAAAAAGATTGAGATTTATCTGACCAACGGCGGTCGGCAGAAGATCCAGGTGGTCGATGACGGCGTGGGGATGGACCGGGAAGATGCCTTGCTTGCGGTTGAACGGCACGCTACCAGTAAAATCAGGGAATTCCAAGACTTACAAAACAGCAGTACTTTGGGATTCCGCGGGGAAGCGCTGGCCAGCATCGCTGCGGTCTCCCGTCTAACCCTGCAGACGGCGGTCGATCCGGCGGCCCCGGGGACGAAGATCCGGGTGGAAGGCGGGGAGATTCAAGCGGTGGAAACGGTTGGGGCCCCGCGGGGAACCAACATCAGTGTGGAGAATCTATTTTTTAACACCCCCGCCCGGTTAAAGTTTATGCGTAGCATCCCGGCGGAAGTGGCGAATGTGAAAGAGATCGTCACCAGTTTGGCCCTGGGCTATCCGGAAGTCTCCTTTCGCCTGCTTCATCAGGAGATGAAGCTGGTTCATACGATGGGAACGGGCGATTATGAACAAACCTTGGAACAGATCTTTAGCCCCGCCATTTGCCGGGAGTTGTTTCCGGTGGCGGGTGATTATGGTCCGCTCCGGATCACTGGTTTTCTGGGTCGCCCCACTATTGCCCGCGGGAACCGGGGGCAACAGTATTTCTTTTTAAACCGTCGGTTTTTCCGGTCCCGCCTGGTGGCGGCGGCGGCCGAACGAGCCTATGACACCTTATTGCCGGTGGCCCGGTTTCCTTTTTTATTACTAAATCTGGAGCTGCCACCGGAACTGGTGGATATTAATGTTCACCCGACGAAGATGGAGGTAAAATTTCGCGACGAAAAAGAGGTCTTTCGCGGGATTATCCATATTATTCGTGGGGCTTTGGAAGCCAATGTGACCGCAACATCATGGCGGCCGCAGTACAGGCCGACCACAGTGCCTGACCGCGAGCAGCCGGCGGCTGCTGGTTTGTTCGAGGCCAAAGTGGAGGAAGCGGCGGCCCAGGTAGAGAGCACACAAGCTTCCCCTTTCTTCGCGACTGTTCGGGAGAGTGCGGTGCCCTTTTCCGCTGGGGGGCCAGCCCCCGCACCCCCTACCGAGGAATGGTTGGCGGAAACCGTAACTGCTCAGGAAGAAGGCAGCCCACGAATCTTCCCCCTTTTCGATACTTATCTCTTATGGGAGGATGCGACTGCCTTGGTGCTGGTCGATCAGCATGCGGCCCATGAACGCATTCTTTATGACCGCCTCCGTTCCGGATCGACCGTGAAAATGCAGTATTTTTTGGCACCGCTGACGGTCGAACTGAGCCCGGCCCAACTGCAGATTATTCACGAAGAAGGGGATCTCCTCCGGGACATTGGCTGGGAATTTGAAGCCTTTGGCGGGGAAGCGATTATCCTCCGCGCGGGTCCCCTGGATTTTTCGGTTGCGGAGGTTGAGGATTTGTTCCTTAGCCTCCTGAATGAACTGGGCGCGACTGGCGAAGCGCGGCAAGTTGACCCGAAGGAACGTTTGCTAAGGCTGATGGCTTGTCGGCAGGCGGTGAAAGCGGGTGATCGGCTTTCGGCGCAGGAGGCGGCGGCTTTAATCCGCGATCTACGCCGGACTAAAGTGCCGCAGACTTGTCCCCACGGGCGACCGACGATGGTGGCGATCACCAAAACAGAACTGGAGAAGATGTTTAAACGGAGGTAGAAAAATGGGGCCGCTGATCGTTTTGGTTGGCCCGACCGCCGTCGGGAAAACGACACTCGCCATTAATCTAGCTTTATACTTTGGTGCCCAGATCATCTCCGCCGATTCCATGCAGATCTACCAGGGTATGGATATTGGGACCGCCAAACCTTCGGTTCAGGAGCGGAGGGGTGTGCCCCACCATCTAATTGATCTGGTCCCCCCGGATCAGCCTTTTACCGTCGTTGATTACCAGGAACACTATAATCAGGTCAGGAGCCGCTTGGCGGAAGAAGGGGTCCTGCCCCTGCTCACGGGAGGAACCGGGCTGTACATCCGGGCGGTGACCCAAGGCTTTATCTTTCCGGAGACTCCTCCTGATCCGGAGTTACGGGCGGCGTTAAAGCAAGAAGCGGAAACATATGGACGCGAGGCGGTTTACCGTCGGTTGCAAGCATTGGATCCGGTAGCGGCGCGGAAGATCCATCCTCATGATCTGAAACGAACCCTGCGTGCTTTGGAAGTGACCCTTTCCACGGGACGCCCCTTTTCCGCACAACAACAGGCAGCATGCCAAGGGCTCCCGCCCAACATTGTCTACATTGGTCTGCGGCGTGAACGGACCGAGTTGTACGACCGGATTAATCGCCGCGTCGACCAGATGATTAACGCCGGTTTAGTGGCGGAAGTAGCCTCGCTCTTAGCGCAGGGTTACGGCCCTGATTTACAGGCGATGCAGGGTTTGGGCTACAAAGAGTTGATCCCGGTGGTGCAAGGGAAAACCTCCTTGACCGAAGCCGTGGACTTGCTCAAGAAGAGAACGCGCCATTATGCCAAGCGTCAAGAAACCTGGTTTCGCCGGGAACCGGTGGAGAAATGGTTTCTCTTACGAGCGGGGGAAGATGAGAAATTTTACCAAAAGATCTTGGCATTTTTAGAAGGGAGAATTAACAGTATGTCGAATAGAGTAAAATAGTATTCTTTTTTTTGGGAAAAGGGTTTTTTGTTATATTATGGAGGTGAAATGTTATGAGTAAGCCCGTTATTAATTTGCAGGATGGATTTTTAAACCAGGTACGGAAAGAGAGTGTTCCGGTGACTGTGTACTTGGTCAATGGTTTTCAAGTGAGAGGTTTGATTAAAGGATTTGATAATTTTACTTTGATTATGGATAGTGAAGGGAAACCGGAACTCATTTATAAACACGCAATTTCAACGATTATTCCGTCCCGGCCGTTACGGGAGTTTAGTGGCGACTCCAAGGACGACTAAAACGGTAATAATCGGGTTGCGGAGATTTTAGACAAAAAAGGGTGGCACAGCCTGCCCTTTTTTTATATGTTGTGTGGCCCTGTGGATATTGAAAAGGAGGAACGATTCTTTGTCGATCAGTAAAACATCAGGATTTACTCTCATTAAACAAGCGGAACAAAGTTTAGCTCCGGTCTTTGCCCGCTTTGAAGAGACCGCCCTCTTTAACCAAGAGAAGGTGCTGGCGGCCTTCAGGGCGGAGAAGGTTGGTAGTCATCATTTTACGACCTCCACCGGTTACGGTTATGGGGATTTTGGCCGGGAAACACTTGAACGGGTTTTTGCCCGCGCCTTTGGTGCGGAGGCGGCTCTGGTCCGCCAACAGATCGTCTCCGGAACCCACGCCATCAACCTTGGTCTTTCCGGTCTTTTGCGCCCCGGTGACGAGTTGATCTTTGCCACCGGCCTGCCTTACGATACCCTACGTACCGTCTGTGGATTGGAAGGAGCCGTTCCGGGGAATCTTCAGGATTACGGGGTAAAGGTCAAGGCCATCCCCCTCTTGCTGGATGGGCAGATCGACCAGGAACGATTGCTCAGTTCCCTGACGAACCGGACCCGGATGGTTGCTTTCCAGCGTTCCTGTGGTTACGAGGACCGGCGCTCCTATGCGCTCAAGGATTTGGCCCCTGTTTTTAAAGCGTTACGCCAGTTGCCCAATCCACCCATTATTTTTGTGGATAATTGTTACGGTGAATTTGTGGAGAAAGAAGAGCCTTTGGCGGTGGGTGCCGACCTGATCGCCGGGTCTTTGATTAAAAACCCGGGTGGCGGCTGGGTGCCTTCCGGCGGCTATCTTGCGGGAAAAGAAGAACTGATTAGCCAGGTCGCTTCGCGACTTTATGCCCCCGGGCTAGGGGGGGAGGTTGGTCCCTCGTTAATGAATTTACGGCTGTTCTTTCAAGGCCTGTTCGATGCCCCGCACCGTGTCTACGAAATGTTGAAAGCAGCGGCCCTCTTTGCCTGGGTCTTTGCCGAATTAGGGTTCACAGTCGCACCGGCGGCGACCGAACCCCGCACCGATGTGATTCAACGGATCGACTTGCGCTCACCCGAACGGTTACTGGCGGTTTGCCGAAGTATACAGGAGATCTCGCCGGTTGATAGTTATTTGACCCCGGAACCCGCTGCGATGCCCGGTTATCAGGAGCGCGTTGTGATGGCCGCCGGGACCTTCATCAATGGTTCAACCAGTGAATTAACAGCCGATGCCCCCTTTAAACCCCCGTATAGTCTCTATTTTCAGGGGAGCCTTTCCTACCTCCACGCCAAGATCGGGTTATCATCCATCATGAAGCAGTTAAAAATTGATCGGTGAGGCAGGAAACAATAGCTTGGTCGGGAATATATAAAACACTTGACTAAAGGAAGTGGTTTTGTGGAATCCGCAATAGTGTTGTTGATTATAAAGGTGGTTATGGCTGGCGGAGTAATGTTTTACCTCTATAAAGATGCGCGCGCGCGGGATCATTCCTGGTTTATGTGGACTTTTGCCCCGATAATTGCCATTTTTACCCCTGATTTTGTCGGTTCTGTTCTGGCTGTGCTCTTTATTTTTATTCTGTATACGATGACCAAGCCCAAAGGGGAACTGGTGAAATGTCCCCACTGCGCCAAGAAGATCCATGATATTTTGGCCTTTTGTCCTTTTTGCCGTCAATCGGTTAAACGGGAGTGTTTACGGTGCCATGATACGGTGGACTGGCATGCGGACCGTTGTCCTCATTGCGGATCAATGAGTTTAACCAAATTCTAATAACGCTTGGAACAGCCGCCGTCGGAACGGCTGTTTGTGTTTAAGCAATAATCCCAAAAACCTACGGCGGCTGAAAAAAGGCGGATAATACGAAAAAAGTTCTGCTATCCAGCGGTCCTTTCGTATAGATTAAGTGTGAGAAGGAGGGGGTTATAATGAACACTGAAATTTTAGTTCGTTTGGCGGTGGCAACGCTCCTCGGGGCGGTGATCGGTTTTGAGCGGGAAAAACATGGCCGCCCGGCTGGCCTACGAACCCATATTTTAGTCGCCCTTGGCTCCTGTTTAATCATGCTCATTTCAATCTATGGTTTTCCAGGGGTGACCGCGCGGGATCCGGCCCGGTTGGCAGCCCAGGTGGTTAGTGGGATTGGTTTCCTGGGGGCCGGGACAATTCTACGGGACGGACCCAGCATTCGTGGCTTAACGACGGCAGCTAGCCTCTGGGTTGTCGCGGGCATCGGTTTGGCCTGTGGAACCGGTTTTTATTTAGGGGCGGCGGTAACCACCGTTGTCGCCTTTTTGGTGTTGGTCTTGTTGGATGATCTGGAACGAAAGTTTATTGCCTTTACCACAGCGCGTATCCGGGCGGAGGTAGCGGATGAACCAGGGACATTGACGGCATTTACGCAAATCTTCACCGACCACGGGATCAGCATTAAACGGATCCATATGGAGATTGATGGCGAAAACAAAAAAGCCCATATTTATCTTCAAATAAGGGGACATAATATTATTAAGGAAAAAATAATTGAAGAAATCAGTTTATTACCGGGAATCTTTAGCGTAAAATGGAATTAAGTTTAGATTGTTG
>JAAZDX010000227.1 GCA_012512605.1 Bacillota bacterium | reverse complement strand
GGAGGTCGCGGTTATTCGCCATCGCTACCTTGGTTTTGTCCATTAAGCCCGGATCCCCTAAAGCTAGATATTCCAGTTCAATATCGGGGTTCTTCGCGGCAAAACCATTGACCAACGCTTTGATATAAGCGTGTGCCGGATCATCATCGGGTAGATCCCGACCCCAAACCACCAGTTTAACTTTGCTGGCGGCCGCAACAGAAAACATCCCCACCAGCATAGCAACCACGAGAAGCAGCGCTAAGAAAAGAGCCTTTTTCGACTTTAACAATATAATCCCTCCTAAAAAGATCATTGTTCAAGGCATCCGCACTACCTTGCGGGGTAAATAGTTTGTCGGTCTCTCACCCCCTCAGCGCCTCTGCTTCCCCGGGCTGAAGCATTTCACAAACGTTTGTGATAACCCGAAAAAATTTATGCGGAGTTGCGAACAACTAATTCGAAGGGGAGACAAAGGTTTATTCCGTTTTTTGCCTCACCATGGAGGATTTTGGTTAAAATATCCATAGATTTTTTTCCCATTTCATAACGGGGTTGCCGTATGGTGGTCAGGGGAGGATTGGTAAATGCGGAAAATTCCAAGTCATCAAAGCCGACTACGGCAATATCCTTTGGCACGACAAAACCCGCTTCGTGGATTGCTTGCAGAGCACCGTAGGCCATACTATCGTTGGCCACAAAAACCCCGGTGCAATCGGGCTGCTTGCTTAGGATCTCTTGCATTGCGTGATACCCATCTTCACAGAGGTAGTTACCATAGAAGACCAGACGATTCGATTCGGTAACGCCTGCGTCCTTTAGGGCCTGCTTATAGCCAGCCAGGCGTTCTACTGTCACCTGATTCTGTAAGTTCCCGGCGATATGGGCAATTTTTTTGTGCCCTTTTTCGATTAGAAACTTCGTGGCGTGGTAGGCGGCTTTTTTGTTATCAATCCAGATACAATTGACCTTATCGTTTTTTGAATTACGTTCGATCAGGACAAAAGGGATCTGTTTCTCCAGTAGTATACCGGTAAAACGGGTGTCTTGCCGATTGCTGCCAACAATGACCAAGCCATCGACGTTTTCAGTGACGATCATTTTTTGCAAAACGTTTGTTTTTTCCAGATTGTCATAGGAGTTGGAAAACAACAATGTGTATCCGGTCCGACTGGCCACATACTCCATGCCTTTGATGATCTGAGTGTAGAAAGGTTCTGAGATATCCGCCATCATGACGCCGATCATGCCGGATTTTCGGGTCACTAGTCGACGGGCGGCGGCATTTGGGTAATAATTCATTTCGCGGGCAATGGATTTAATCAACTGTTTTGTACTTTCTTTTACACCATATTTATTATTTAAAGCCCGTGACACCACACTAGGGCTCACTCCGGCGCGACGGGCAATGTCTTTAATCGTTACCATGAAAAACCTCCACTAGTACTCCGATGGTTCAACGCCGTTCTGTTCGCTTATCCAAAAAGTGGTAATAATGTCTTTTGATTACCATATGTTAATGATGTGTGAAAAAGACTTGTTAAATAGATTCGGACTGTTTTCCATTAATCCTTTTTTTTATTTTCTTTTTTTCGGAAGCAAAGACGAATTTCGTTGCTTCCTTCAAAACGCTTTAGCGTTGAACCCTTTGCCTGTACTATGTGCTAAACCTTCTCTGAAACTTTTGAAAAGACTTTTCAAAAGTTTATATTCAGTTTCTCCATCGAACTAATATTTCCTGCCGATAGTAAAAAAATATTTAATTATTTTAGAGTACAAAAATAGGACCGAAAAAAACAGCAAAAACAAATTGACGCGGTTAATTAAATATAGTAACATTAAACCACATTAATAAAAAGGTCGTGTGGTAACGATGGATATTGAGTTGTTGGATCTCACGATAAAACTATTTGCCCTGGCTTTACAAAAGGTGGTGTACGAACCGCTGATCCAGGACGGTGAGTGTTTAACGCAAGTTCAGGAGAACTGTCTGCGTTTTATCTATTACCATCAGACACCGATGGTGAAAGAAGTTGCCGAAGGGTTGCAAATCAGTAACGCCGCGGTGACCAAACTGCTCGACCGGTTAGAAAAGAAAGGTCTGGTGCGTCGGGAGTATTCCCGTACCGACCGGCGGCAGATCCTTTTACACCTTACCCCTGCCGGGGCCAAACTTTTAGAAAACGCCCGGATGCAATCGCTCCAACGCCTCCAGAGGATTGTTGATCGTCTTGGCCCGGAAAAGGGGGCCGCTTTTGAACAAAGCTTACATGATTTTTTAGAAGCAACTTTAATCAACGCCGAAACACTAGATCAGATCTGTATGCGGTGCGGCCTTGCTCATCTTAACGAATGTCCCGGAAACTTGATCTGTCGGGAATTAACCGGGCAAGATCGGGTTCCGAAAATAAAATAAAATTGATAAGGGAGGTCGAAAGATGAAAAAATGGCAATGTGGTGTTTGCGGGTATATCCATGATGGGGAACAGGCTCCCGCAGCTTGCCCGAAATGCGGTGCGGCGGCGGAGAAGTTTGCCGAGGTTCCGGCGGAAAAAAGCGCTCTAATCGACCGGTCCCGGAAGACCAACCAGATTCATATGGAGCTCTCGGCCTTACTGGAACAGGTTAAAGAACTCTCCGAGATTGGCCGGGACGATGAGTTGGATCCACCCTGTGTTGCCCTTTTCCAAAAGGCCATCGGCTATGCGGTTGAACTGCAACAATCGATCAAGGCTGAGCTGGCCGGGCATATGGGGAAAGGAAAATGGGGTTAAAAGGCAAGGCTTCCTTTTAGAATGAAGATAAAACCCGCCGTGCGGCGGGTTTTTCAATTAAAAAAAGGCCAAAGTGACTCTTAATTACAGGTCTAAAGGGTTTTAGCCCAGAAAGAACTGGCAGAGATAGACTGCGAGGGAAGCACAGATCGCGACCGTCATCAGCCCGTTTTCGTAGAAGGCAAGAAGGAGGGCAACGCCGAAACCGACTAAAGCCGAGGTCGTGTCCCCGGTGGCACTGAGGATGGCGGGAAAGGTCATTGCCCCCAAGACGGCATAAGGTACATAGTAAAGGAAGGATTGGATAAAGGGTGATTTGATCTTTTGGCGCAGGAAAACCAATGGTGTCACCCGTGGGAGGTAAGAGACCAGCGCCATGAGAAAGACAGCCAGTAGAGTGCGTTCCATTATTGAACCTCCTTCCTGGGGAAAAAATACGCCCCGCAGAGACAGGCAATGACGGTAGCGACCATGATCCGCCACCCCGCCGAGAGGAGTCGTAACCCGGGCAGCCAGGTGATGGCGGAACTGATCCCAACCGCCACACAGACGATCCAGCGGATGGCGGGGGATTTTTTCGCCGGGGGGATCACTAAGGCGATGAACATGGCATACAAAGTAATGCCCAGGGCGTTCTGGAGATTGTCGGGCAGCAGCGTACAGACAATCCCTCCGAGCAGGGTTCCGGTTCCCCAACCGACATAAGGCCCGATGATCAATCCGATCATATAAGGAAAGGTGATCTCGGTTCTTTCTAGCGAAGCGACGGTGAAGGTCTCGTCGGTAATCCCGAAGGCGAGCAGGCACCGTTGTTGTAAAGTCATACCGGGAGCAAGCTTCTGCCCGAGGGACAAGGCCATTAATAGGTAACGGAGATTAATTATTAAGGTGGTCAGCGTAATCTCGAGGAGGGAGGCCCCGGCGAGGATCAGGTTGGTCCCGGCGTATTGCCCAGCCGAGGTTAGATTCGTGAGTGAAATTAGCGTGGCCACCCAGGCGGGAAGGCCCCCCTTAACGGCCAGTAAACCGAAAGCAAAGGAGACCGGGAGATAACCCAGGGCGATGGGCAGCCCGTGGCGGAGTCCGAGGCTAAAATCCTGGCGAATTCGGTTTTCCGCTGGTGTTGGGCTCTGGCATGCTAATAAAGGTTTTGGCAAGTTTCGTCCCCACCTTTTAGTAATTTTTCGTGAGTTCTTTGGAAACCTTGGCAAATGGGATGAGTAAATTTCCGACAACACACTGTTTTTTTCATCCATGCGCTTGCCTAAACTTTCTGGAGCAGGCGATTATTCTTAGTGGAACTAAAGGATGCTTCCTCCTTTGTGAAGGGGCCATAATATAATCTATTGTATCGACACAATCTATTGTATCAGGAACTTATCAACTGCGACAATAGAAAAAAGTATTGGCTGGATTTAACATTGAGTTTTTTGTTTATTCATGATAAACTATTGTTCCTGGAACCAACCGAACCGGGTAACCGCGGGCGCAGGACCGAAAGGTTGCGCCTGAGGAAAGTCCGAGCTCCAGAGGGCAGGGTGCTGGATAACGTCCAG
>JAAZDX010000226.1 GCA_012512605.1 Bacillota bacterium | reverse complement strand
GCCGTGGACGATTACCGGGTTGAGGCCTAGATATTTCAGGAGAATAATATCGAGGATCACGGCTTTTTTGATCTCCGGGTTGATCATGGCGTTTCCGCCGTATTTGATGACAAAGGTTTTCCCGTGAAAACTCCGGATATACGGGATGGCTTCAATCAACACCTGGGCCCGTTGTTGAAATTCTTCCATACTAATACCCCCTTTTCTGCCCAAAATAACCTTTATGAACGGTAGCTGCCGTTAATCCGCACATATTCCGGGGAGAGGTCGCAGGTCCAGATGGTGGCGGCTGCTTCTCCTTGGTTGAGGTTGATCTCGGTTGTGATCTCCTTTTCCTGCAGGATCCTTTTAGCTACTCCTTCATCAAAGGCGAGGCCGGTTCCGTCATAGACCAACAGATCACCCAGGCGGATCTGGGCCGCGGTCGGGGAAAAGTCGATCCCGGCATAACCAACGGCGGCTAAGATCCGACCCCAGTTGGCATCTTCGCCGTAAAAGGCGGTCTTGACCAAGGGCGAGTTGGCCACCGCCCGGGCGGCGGTCTCTGCTTCCTGTTCGGTCCGGGCACCGGTGACTTTGACGCTGATAAACTTGGTCGCCCCTTCGCCGTCTTTTACGATCATCCAAGCCAAGTGGCGGCAGACTTCTTCGAGGGCTTCGGTAAAGGCGGCCAGCGCCGGTCCTTCGTTAATCAGCGGTCCACCCGCAGCCCCATTGGCCAAGAGGAAAACCGAATCGTTGGTACTGGTGTCGCCATCGACGGTAATCCGGTTAAAAGTCCGGTTAACTACAGCCCGGAGGGTCTGTTGGAGCACCGTTTGGGGGATCGGGGCATCGGTCGTCAGTACCGCCAGCATGGTGGCCATGTTTGGTTCGATCATCCCCGAACCTTTGGCCATTCCGCCGATGCGGATTTCGCGGCCGTCGTACTGGTAGGCCACGGCATATTCTTTGGGAAAGGTGTCGGTGGTCATGATCGCGCGCGCGGCGGCGGTCCCCCCGTCCATAGTCAGATTTTCTTTTAAGGCCGGGAGGGCGGCCAAGATTGGCGGGACCGGCAAGGGAACGCCGATTACCCCTGTGGACGCCAGAAAGAGTTCGGTTGGGGCTGTGTGCAACAAGTCGGCGAGGGCGTGGGCAATGGTCAAGGTGTCTTCTCGCCCCCGGGGTCCGACACAGGCATTGGCATTGGCGCTGTTGATGATGACCGCCCGTTTATGTTGGTGGGCCAGGTGTTCCTGGCTGACCAAGACCGGGGCTGCTTTCACCTTGTTGGTGGTAAAGACGGCCGCCCCGGTGGCGACCGGTTCGGAATAAACCAGAGCCAGGTCGGGTTTGCCTGATTTTTTTAGCCCGCAAGCCAGACCAGAAGCGAGATAGCCGCGGGGTGTAGCTACGCCGCCGGATTTATGTGCAATAGTTTTCATTGGTTCTCACCCCATTTCCATATTCCGCCGACCCGAGCGGGAAAGTCCGGCCCCTACGGCCAGATTCCCAGCGCAGTCAGGCCGGTTGTCTCCGGTAATTCAAAAAGGAGGTTCATATTTTGGATGGCTTGACCGGCAGCACCCTTTACCAAGTTATCCAGGGCGGAAAGGACGATTATCTGGCCGGTCCGTTCGTCCACCCGGACGCTAAGGTGACAGCGGTTGGAGCCCAAAACGGCTTTGGTGTGGGGAAGTGCGGACTCCGGCAGTACCGCTACCATCGGCTCTTCCGCATAGAAATCTTGGAACACGCGGGTTAATCCCGCAGTAGTGGCTCCCGTTTTTCCTGCCAAGTGCAAGGTGATGAAAAGCCCCCGTGGTATTGGCACCAGATGTGGGGTGAAAGAGACTTTGACCTCTTTCTTCCCCAGCTGCTCCGCGTAGGCTTCCACCTCGGGAATATGTCGGTGGTAAGGCAGGCCATAGGCACGGAAATCGCCGGTAACTTCGGCAAAGTGCAGATCGGGACGGGGAGAACGCCCGGCACCGGAGACCCCCGACTTCCCGTCGGCAATGATTAAAGGCGCGGCCAAGAGATCATGGACCAGCAAAGGAGCGACGCCGAGCAAAATACCGGTGGGGTAACAACCGGGATTGCCGACTAAGCGAGCCCCGCGGATCGCTGGACGGTTGATCTCCGGCAGGCCGTAGACGGCTTCGGCCAATAATTCGGGGGCCGGATGGGCAACTTTATACCAGGCTTCGTACAGGGCCGGGTCTTTAAACCGGAAATCAGCCCCTAGGTCGATGACTTTCACACCCGCGGCTAAAAAGTCCGGGGCTAGTTTAGCGGCCACACCATGGGGAACGGCCAAAAAGACCAGGTCGCATTCGTATAAGCGGGGATCGGCCAAGTTGAGTAGGGGCTCTGCGCCTAGGGCGGTTCCGTGGAGAGCAGGGAAAAGCTCCCACCCTTGCCGTCCGGCCTGCGAACGGGAAGCCAGGGCGTGGATTGTTACCTCCGGATGTTTGTGGAGCAGACGGATCAATTCACCGCCGGTATAACCATTGGCACCGACAATACCGACTTTAATCATGGTCTCCCCTCCCAGATGTTTCCTGAACTTTATTGTTCTTAATTATAACCGACTCTGTGGCGGTTGGCAATGATAAAAATACATTATTTTCGCATAAATATGTTAAAGTTCTTTTGCGTATGACTGCTGCGGTGGTTTTTTAGGGTGTTTTGGTCAAATATTATTAAGTTAAGGGAGCCGCCCGGGGTTACGGGAAAAACAAAAAGTTGGAGGAAAGGTTGTTTCACTCCAACTTTTTGCTAAAATGTTAGTAGTGGCGCCGTTTACCCCAAGGGGTAAGACGAACCTTACGGCGCTGCGGTTAAGAAGTTTTCGATTTCGTAATCGGCGGAGACCTCTTGTAACCAGGGGTTGTATTCCTGTTGTAGTTTCTGGTTGAATAAATACTCTTCAATATCGGCTTTGCTCTTTTCGTAGTCTGCGGTCGCCGCTTCTTTCTTGTCTTCTACTTTAATCAGGTGGTAACCGTATTCTGTTTTTACCGGAGCACTGATCTTCCCAACGGGCAGGGCGAAAGCGGCCGTTGCGAATTCCGAAGTCATGTCCCCGCGGCTGAAGAAGCCCAGCTGACCGCCGTTGTTTTTCGTTGAATCATCGATGGAGTATTCCTTGGCCAGAGCGGCAAAGTCCTCCCCCTTGTCCAACTTGTCCTTAATTTCCTGGGCCTCTTTTTCGGTGGCGACCAGGATGTGGCGGGCTTTGACCTGTTCTTCTTGGGCAAAGTCTTCTTTGTTCTTTTCAAAGAAGGCTTTCATCTCGTCTTCGGTTACTGTGATCTTTGGTTCCAACAATTTTTTGATCTTCATCGTACTGATTAAGTTCTTTTTTACTTCCGCTAAGGAAGAACCACTCATCGCCATGATCTGGGTGAATTGTTCCTTGCCCCCATAGTAGTCGTAGTACTCTTCGAGGGCTTTTTCGATCTCTGCCTCGGAGATGGTGATCTTCTGTTTCTTTGCTTCCAAGTCAACGATCTTTTGGGCAATTAAAAGGTTCAAACCTTGCTGTCCAGCCTGCTTCAGTAATAGCTCGTATAACTCGTCTTTTGTAATCTTTTCCCCGTTTACGCTTGCGACAACACTACTTTTGGGGCCGGTTAAAAATTGGCGAAAGCCGAGAAACACCCCGGAGACCAGGCTAAGAATGATCAGAACAATAACGATCTTATACTTGATAGATTGCGTCCGTAATCTCATTTCTGCTGTTCACACTCCTTTATTTTGTTACGGGTAGTTTATCAGATTAAGATGTCCGCAGTGTGTCAAAGCACAAAGTGTAAACAAGCATCTCCGGCCGCTAGGGGTGTTTTTTTAAGGTTAAGGTAAAGGTGGTACCTTGGGCGGAAGTATTTGTCAGGTCAAGATCGCCCCCGAGGGCTTGGGCCATCATTTTACTGAAGGGTAAGCCCAGCCCCATCCCCCGCACCCGGTCTTTTTTGCTCCCTCCCCGGAAGAAACGTTCAAAGATCAATCCTTGTTCCGCCGGGGGAATGCCGGGTCCGTTGTCTCTGACGTTGATCCGGATTTCATCCTTGGTTTCGTCGAAGGTCACTTCGATCTTTCCTCCTGCGGGGAGGGCTTGCTGTGCGTTGTTAAACAGATTATATAGGATCTGGCGGAGACGCAGCGGGTCAGTGGTGATTATTGGGTCTTCCGGTCTGGGTTGGACTTTGATTTTGACCCGTCCCTCTTCCTGCCCAAGTAACCATTGGTCGGCGATCTCCTGGACTAAAGTGTTGAGCGGGCAAAGGGTCTTTTCGACCCGAAGTTCACCGGCGGCAAAGGCGTTGAAGGCGAGAAGATCTTCGATCATCCGCTGCAGGCGGGTGGTTTCTTTCGCTGCGATCGCCAGAAATTCTTGGGCTTCCGTCCCGGTGACAACTTGGTCCCGGACCGCCTGGAGGAGCCCGCTGATCGCCGCCACCGGCGTCTTCAGTTCGTGGGTGACGCCGGCCAAAAGCTCTGTCCGGAGGGCTTCTAATTGGCGCAGGCGGGCAGTCATATCATTAAAAGCCCGGATTAACTCGTGAAGCTCGGTTTCGCGTACATTCGGATCCAGCGTTAGCCGGTAGTCGCCTCCGATAATTCGCCGGGCGGCCGCCGCCACCTTCTGGATGGGTCTGGTCAAATGTCGAGTGAGCAGGTAGATGACGACCCATCCTAAAACGGCTAAACTTCCCAACATGAAAAACAAGAAATCCAACTCTTCGGGGTTGGTGTTGATCTGACGGTGGGGGTAGATCACGTAGACGGCGCCGAGCCACCGCTCTTTGGCTTTGATGGTTTGTTTCAGGATGTAAAAGTGGGAGTGGGGACCGCTTCTAAGCTGCTGGAACCCTTCTTCCAAATAGGGAGGAATGGTGATGCTCTGCAGGATCGCCAGGGGGGGACGGCTTGGTGTGCTGTAAACAATGCGGTTCTCCGGATTGACGATGAAGAGGAACAGGTCGGTACCCAGACCGAGCAAGCGCTGGTTACGGCCGATTTCTCCGGTTAGGTTGCGGTCGATCCGCAGATTCCCCCCGGGCCCGACGACCCGTTCCGCTGTTCCAGCGGCCAACGCTTTTAAGCTGACCAAGCGGCGCTGGACCGCGTTTCGGCGGAGCCAGAAGGTGGAAAGGACGCCGATCAAGAGGAGGCCAATAAAGAGCGTGAGCAGGTAACGGGTTGTCCAGTAACGGAGCAGCGGTTGGCGTTTAGTGTTTTCGGTAGACACAGAACTGATACCCCACTCCCCGCAAAGTCTTTACTTCCCCTTCTGTTTTCGGCCAATGGCGGAGGGCTTTGCGGATTCTTTTGATGGCCAGATCGACCGCCCGGTCACTGCCTTCATAATCCAGGCCCCAGACTTCTTCAATCAGCTGTTCGCGGCGGAAGGCCTGGTTCGGATGGCGGGCCAAAAAGAGAAGGAGGGCAAGGTCCCGGGGGATAAAGGATAGTACGGTTCCGTGTAAAGAGACAGTATGGGCGGTAAAGTCGATCCTTAGGCTTCCGTACTGTCTGGTTCCGTCGTGCTCCCAGATCTGGGAGGGACGGCGTAAAACCGCGTTCACCCTGGCGACTACTTCTTCCGCATTGAAAGGTTTGGTGATATAGTCGTCGGCACCCTGGTTGAGGCCGGCTAGCTTCTGTTTGGTTTGGCCCAGTGCGGTGAGCATGATCACCGGACAGGAACTGCGCTGGCGGATGTACTGGAGAATACTCCACCCGTCAGCTCCCGGAAGCATTACATCAAGGAGGACCAGGTCCGGGTGGAACGAGGTGAATTTCCGGATTGCTTCTTCCCCGTCAAAAGCTGTTTCTACTTGGTAACCGGCTTTGCTAAGGTAAGCTTGTAAGACACGGGAAATCGCCGTTTCGTCTTCGACGACCAGAACTTTCTTCCCCACCGGTCTCCCCCTTTAGGCGACCTCAAGCAATCTTCCCCTTCCCCTTTAATCCTAACCCAAGTAAATCCGGATCATACAGACCACCAACGCGGACAAAAAAAGCCCCTTAGCTGCAACCTTCCGCGGCACACGCTTTAAACTCTTTGAGCGTTATGGGCTGGCCCGCTTTCTTGTTTTTTAACTGGTGGTAACAGTCGGGATCAAGCAGGATATTCATTTCATTACGGTGCCGGAGCCAGGTTTCTTCTAAATAGGGAAGGAGATAGACGGCCATGGCGACTTTGGTTTTTATAATAAAATCATCCTTGCGAAAGGCGGCTTGCCGTCGGCAGTTTGGACTGACGTCCAACTCGTCGCTGCCGTGGCGGTTAAAGGTCAGGGGGTAGATGGTGCATTCTACTGGTTTGCGGGCGATCCCCTTCTCTAAGGAGTAATGGTTGCTTCGCCGGTAGGGACAAAGGGCTATCGGGCTTAAACAGTAAATCGTCCCATGGGGGGTAAGGATCGGCTCCAATCCCGGCTCCAAGTGCAGGTTTGTTTCTTGCAGAAACTCCAGTTCTCCGGGCAAGAGGCAAACCGGGGTGAAAAACCCGCCGCCCGTTGCGGAGGAGCCGTCGCAACCATGGCAGAGGTCCTGACGCGCCGCGCCCGGAAAGTTTTGAAAAAAATCCTGAAAGTTTTGGGGCCTGATCGTGGTAAAAGTGTTTTGCATACGATCCATCCTTCAACTTCCTTTTTCACGCCTTACCGTCAACCCATTATATGTACAGTTACGGGTGGGCGTTAAAGGAAACAACGTTTACTGGTGTCCGCCTAAATTGGGTAGACAGAGGTGGCACAAGCTTTGAATTCCGCGATCGTCATCGGCCTGCCCGCCTTTTCCTTTTTTAACCGGTGGTAACAGTCTTCGTTGATGGTAAAGTTCAATTCATTACGATACCGCAGCCAGGTTTCGTCTAAGTGGGGAAGAAGGTAGGTGGAAACCGCTGTTTTTGCGCGGGAGATGAAACCATCATTAAGAAAGGCAGCGCGGCAACGGCGGCGGCAACCACGGTATCCGTGGTTGAACCATAATCTTTATGGGTGGTGTAGGTTAAGAGGTCTACACCCAGCCGGTGTAAACCGCAGGCGATCATCCGGGAATCATAGCCACCGCTTAACGGGAGAACAACCTTTGAGGTGCCGTAAAGCTGCCGTTCCAGGGCAGCAGTGAACCGGTCGGGTCCTTCAACTAAAACTTGTTCGAAGGTGACCCCAGGATCTGGTTGTACACTAAGATACTTAAAAAAAGGGACGAATTGGAGCTTGCCCTCGGCAGCGGAATAACGGAGGAGTTCGCCTTGGGGAAGCCGCCGTATGCCCCGGAAGAGAGTCTCATCGCCAAACGGATGACGGAGGCAAAGGAATTGGCTAAGGGCACTGTAATTCACGGAAAATTTGCGCTTAGCGGTTTGGACTAACCAGTGGAGGTCAGTGGAAAAGGCTAATTCGTCCTTGTGGTGATAATAATAAAAGGGCTTAAGCCCATAGCGGTCGCTGCCCAGCCACAAAAGGCCCTTTTCCTGTTGCCAATAGACAAAAGCAGAACCACATTCTGCCTTGGTCAAAGTGTGGAGAACTTTTGGTAGGCTATTTTCAGCTTCTGTATGGTGGTTTGGCTCAGGAGCATCTTCGGCCTCGACGAGACCCGGGGCTTTACCCAGGATTAAGGCTTGGTGCGGAACCGCTGCCCATTCGCTATCTTTTATCCCTTGAAGTTGGGCATAACCAACTATCCTGTCACCATCAAGGATAAAATCAAGTCTAGTTCTTTCCTCGGGTAACGGGGCGGTGTTTGTTTTTCCATTGCTGGACGGGTTGATTCGTCCGGAAAGCGCTTCCACGATGCTTGCCTCCTATTATTCGCCATTATATGTGGGGAAGAGGACAAAGGTTACAGGGAAAGCTAAAAGGAAGCGGGATCTCGCGGGATTTCGGTAAAGCGGAAGGTTAAAGTGCTTTCTTTTAAGTTAGTAGAAGAGTTAAGGGGGCTTTCATGCAGCGGGAAGATTTGTTACGCAAATTAAACTGGTTTTATTCTTTGGAAGTAAGCCAGGTTGACCTCTATATGGCGCAAAGCAGAAAGTTCAAAGGGACCTATGAAAGCATTGTCTTTGAACGGACTGCCGCTGTCGAGCAACAACACGTTCATAACATCGCGGCGGCCATCCGCGAATTGGGTGGCGAACCCCATAAGATCGGCGATGTGATCTCCCCGCTGTTTGGGGGTTTGCTCGGAAAAACACTGGCTTTTACCGGCTTGAAAAAGACTTTGCAGGCCAATATCACCATTGAAAATAAGGCCATGGCGGACTATGTTGCTTTACACGAGCAGGTTGGTGAGGAGTTCGGTTCTGAACTCCAAACCGTGCTCCAACATAATCTGGTGGATGAAGATGTCCATACCGCCTGGTTTGCCCAGCGCCTGGCGGACTATGAGTTGCTGGGCTTGCCGGATTAATTGGGTTTGTTCTACGTACGGTTGCCAGCGTGCACGACTATCTCCAAAAATCCCGCATATATTTAGCAAAGGAGGTGGTCTTGATGGGCGAAAGGCCGTACACGGTCAGGAAGAATTATACCTTACCGGTGCCCTATCCCGAGCCCCGCGTGGTCGCACCCAATGCTTTCTATGCCCAGTTGCTCTTGGAGGATTATGCGGGAATGGTCAGTGAGCTGACGGCGGTTCACCAGTATTTATACAATCACTACTATTTTGAAAAAGAATTAAGTGGGATGGTAAAAAGTATTGCTATTGTGGAGATGAAACATCTGGAACTACTGGCAGAGACTATTTTGCTACTGGGGGAGGCGCCCGAGTACCGCACACT
>JAAZDX010000225.1 GCA_012512605.1 Bacillota bacterium | reverse complement strand
GGATAAGATGGTGGCGTATATTAACCATCTTCCGCTTCCGGTGGAGGTGCGCCAGGTTTTACTGGAAGAGTTAGCCGGAATATCAAGGGGATATACTCCGCTGCCCAAACTACAACCTGGGCTGAAACCCTATTTATTGCAGCTTGTGGAGGATGGTTTCATCAAAATATGTTGGCGTCCGCAAAAACCAACGGTCAACTTTAAAACAGTTCAAGCCTACACTTTAGCACCAGCGTCGGAGCTTCCCCGGGCTGGGGCGGGCCGGTTGACCGCAAAACAACAGCGCGTGGTCGATTTCTTGATGGACCAAGCCACAGCGGTCACCACCAAAGAGATCCTGGCTGCGACGGAGGTAACGGCCAGTGTTTTGACGGCCTTATGCCAAAAGGGATATCTCAACAAAACAGATTTAATTGTGGAGCGGAACCCTTTTCGCCAACCGGTAGTGCCTCAGCCAATTCCGGAGCTCAACGCCGAGCAGGAACAGGCTTTTGCGCAAATTCGGACCGCTTTGCACCAACGGGAAACCGCATCCTTTCTTTTGCATGGGGTGACCGGAAGCGGGAAGACCGAGGTTTATCTACAAGCGATTGCGGAAGCCCTTAAGCTTGGGCAGGATGCTATTCTCTTGGTCCCGGAGATCGCACTGACCCCGCAGACCGTTGAGCGGGTCCGGGCGCGGTTTGGTGAGACGGTCGCGGTCTTGCACAGCAGCTTGTCTGATGGCGAACGTTTCGACCAGTGGTGGAAGATCAGAAACGGCGAGGTCAAGGTGGTCGTGGGGGCACGTTCAGCCGTTTTTGCGCCACTGCCCAATCTTGGTTTGATCATCATCGATGAGGAACACGAGTTCACATATAAGCAGGAAGAGGTGCCCCGTTATCATGCGAAAGAAGTTGCATCCGAGATCTGCCGCCGGAATAAAGGGGTGCTGGTCCTGGGAAGTGCTACTCCTTCCTTGGAAAGCGTCTATGCCAGACAAAAAGGGGAAATAATTGGGTTGTCCCTGACGCAAAGGGTTCTCGGACGGCCAATGCCCCGGGTCCATTTGGTCGATTTACGCCAGGAGTTTAAGGCGCAGCGCTTTGCCGTGCTCTCACCTTTCTTAAAAGACGAGATTCACAAGCGGATTCAGCGCCAGGAACAAGTGATCATTCTCTTGAACCGGAGGGGGGTTGCCACTTTTATTCTCTGTCGCGAATGCGGAGAGGTCTTAAAGTGTTCCGCTTGCGATGTTACCCTCACCTTTCACCGGAAACCGAATGTGCTCCGCTGTCATTACTGTAACTACCAAACGGTCCCACCGGACCGTTGCCCCCACTGCAAAAGTCATTATATCCGCTATTTTGGTCATGGCACCCAACGGTTGGAAGAGGAATTAACCACCGAATTTCCCGCCGCCCGGGTGGCGCGGATGGATCTGGATACGACCAGCCGGAAAGGGTGCCATGAAGAGATTTACCGACAACTGGTCCGGCGGGAGATCGATATTTTATTGGGAACTCAAATGGTGGCGAAGGGTTTGGATCTGCCCAATGTCACCCTGGTGGGGATTATCGCCGCCGATTCGGGGCTTAATCTCCCGGATTTTCGTGCTGCGGAGCGGACTTACCAGCTCTTAACACAGGCAGCGGGGCGTGCGGGCCGGGGAACCGAGGCCGGCTTGGTGGTGGTCCAGACCTATAATCCTGACCATTACAGCATTAAGGCCTTGGCGGAGCAGGAAGAGGAAGCGTTCTACCGGCAAGAGCTCGCCTTCCGTGAAGCCGCTAACTATCCCCCTTTCACCCACCTGATTCGGGTGGTCTTTTCTGGGCCCGACCAGCAAGCGGTGGAAAGCGCCGCCCACAAGTTCACCTCGCTGTTGCAGACGGCGCTTACGAAATTGGCAATGCCGCCCGCGGCTATGGAAGTAATTGGGCCGCAGCCGGCTTTGATTGAAAAGATCAAAAACAAGTTCCGCTGGCATACTTTGCTGAAAACCAAAGAACTGTATTTTGCGGAGCGCTTGTTACCCCGTATTGTCCAGGCCATGCACCGCGAACGGCGCCAGGGGGTCCGGATGATCATCGACGAAAATCCCTATACCGTGTTATAATACCTTCATCAGGTATTTTATTGTTGAAGCTGGCATAGATGAATGTTAAAGCTCACATCGATGAATCATGTAATGCTTTAAGGCCTGTATTTTTGATCGAAAGGAAGAGCTGTTCTATGGTCTTACCGATTATTACCGAACCCAACCCGCTTTTGCGCCAAAAAGCGAAACCGGTTAAGAAGATCACGAAAAGGATAAAAAAGTTAGCCCAAAACATGCTGGAGACGATGTATGCCGCCGATGGAGTCGGACTAGCCGGACCCCAGGTTGGTGTGGTGGAGCGGATCATTGTGATTGATGTGGGGGAGGGTCCGATTATCTTAATTAATCCAGAGATTGTCAGTGCTGTGGGCCAGGCGCGGGATGTGGAAGGTTGTTTGAGTGTTCCCGGCCGGAACGGTTATGTCACGAGAGCGGACAAAGTAAAGGTGGCCGGTGTTAATCTGGAGGGACGCCAGGTCGAGCTTGTCGGTGAAGGGCTCCTCGCCCGGGCGTTTCAACACGAGATTGACCACTTGGAAGGAATCTTGTTCATCGATTACCTATCGCCGGCAGCGGGTGGTGAAGGCAGTTGAGAGTGGTCTTCATGGGAACACCGGAGTTTGCCGCCGTTTCACTCCGCGGTTTGCTGGAAGCCGGGCACCAGGTGGTCGGGGTTGTTACCCAACCGGACCGCCCGCGCGGACGGGGGATGAAACTCTTACCATCGCCGGTGAAGAAGTTGGCTGCGGATTATCACCTTCCCGTGGTCCAACCGGTGCGTCTTCCCGATGAGGAAGTAATGGCACTACTTACCGCGACCCGTCCCGAAGTGATTGTGGTGGTCGCCTACGGTTTAAAGATTCCACCGGCGATCTTGAATTATCCGCCGCACGGGTGCGTTAATGTCCATGCTTCCCTTTTGCCGAAATACCGGGGGGCGTCCCCGATTCAGGCCGTCCTCTTAAACGGGGAAACGGTAACCGGGATCACCACGATGCGGATGGATGAAGGTTGGGATACGGGTGATCTATTACTCAGTCGTCAGGTTCCGATTGACCCGGCTGATAACTTTGGCTCCCTTCATGACCGCTTGGCGGCGCTCGGGGGAGAAGTCTTATTGGAAACCTTGGCTGGTCTCACTGCTGGTACGGTAAAACCGGTTCCCCAGAACCATGCGGAAGCAACCTATGTTCCGAAGTTAACCGAGGAAGATCTGGTTTTATCGTGGGCGGATGAAACAACTGCGCTCCATAATCGGATCCGGGCGTTTGCGCCGGTTCCTGGTGCCCGCACCTTTTTAAACGGAGAAATTTTAAAGGTTTGGGCGGCAAGTTTGGGTAAAGGCTGGTATGGTTTGGAAGAAACCAGGCCCGGGACGATTGGGGAGGTTACTAAAGAGGGCGGGGGAGGACTGCCGGTTAGGACCGGGGATGGGGTTTTGTTACTGACGGAGATCCAAAGCCCGGGGAAGAAACGCCTTCCCGTCCGGCAGTTTGTGGCTGGAAATCCGTTAGCACCCGGGATAATTCTTGGTTAAAATCGGTTTAAGAAGGAAACTTCTTTAAGCAAGTGAGCGTTCTTTTACTTAGAACGAGGCTTTCCGGAGAAACTATAGGCCGAGGTCTTAATTGGGTCTTGATCAATAGTTTTATACATGGGAAGCCGTTATTTACACATGAAGGAGGTTTTACAACAATGTTTTTCCCTTTTTATTTTGACCCCACCTATATTCTGCTTATTCCTGCGATTATTCTGGCGGTGTATGCGCAGATCAAAGTGCAATCAACTTTTGACCGCTATTCACGGGTCCGGGCCGGCTCTGGCGTGACCGGAGCCCAAGTTGCCCGCCATTTGCTGGATAAGAACAACCTCACCGATGTGGTGGTGGAGATTACACCGGGGCGTTTAAGCGACCATTATGATCCAAGAACAAAAAAACTACGCCTTTCCGCGGAAAATTACCACGGTACGTCGTTGGCGGCCTTGGGCGTGGCGGCCCATGAGACCGGCCATGCGATCCAACATGCCCAGGAGTATATCCCCCTGAATATTCGCCATGCCATCTTCCCGGTGGCCAGCTTTGGTTCGAGTTTGGCTTTCCCCCTGTTCTTTATTGGTCTCTTGTTCGGTCGGGGCGGAATTTTCTTAATGGATCTGGGTATTCTCTTGTTTACTTTTGCTGTTCTCTTCCAAGTGGTTACTTTACCGGTGGAATTTAACGCCAGTGGACGGGCCCTTCGGATGCTGGAAAGCGAAGGTTATTTAATGCGCGGCGGCGAAATAGCGGGCGCCCGTAAGGTCTTAAGTGCCGCGGCTTTAACCTATTTAGCGGCTACGGCCATGGCTTTACTCCAACTCTTACGCCTCGTCCTGTTGCGCGGGTATCGCAGTAATGACTAAAAAAAGTTCCGGTCGAAGGCTCGCCCTCGATGCCTTAATTGCCATTGAGGAAGAGGGGGCGTTTGCGAACCGGATTTTGAACGCCCTGTTTGCCAAGGGGCAACCGGAAGAAAACGAGAAGCGGTTGGCTACCGAGCTGGTCTTGGGATCGCTCCGTCACCGGAGTAGGCTTGATTTTCTTTTGAACCGGTTATTAACGAAGGAACTTTCCACATTGCCTGCGGCAATCCGGGAAGTTCTTCGTTTATCCCTTTATCAACTCATCTTTACCAACCACCCGTCCTATGCGGTGGTCAATGAAGCCGTTGCTTTAACGAAAGCCGGTAAATACCGGGGTCTATCCCGCCTTGTCAACGGGGTACTCCGTAACTATCTGCGACGGCAGCAAGAGTTGGAACAAGCTTTACCCGACTTTATCCAAGACCCCCTGGGTCATCTGACGATTGTCCATTCCCACCCCCTCTGGTTAGTCCAGCGCTGGATCCGGCGTTGGGGTGAGGAAACGACCCATCGTTTGGTCGAAGCCAACAATCAGCCCGCCCCGTTAAGTGTGCGGACTAATACATTACGCATTAGCCGGGACGGACTTTTGGGGAAAATGGTCGAGGCCGGCATGGAGGCGGAACCGGTACCGGCGATCCCGGAAGCGATCCGCTTAAAAAGCGGACGGAATCTCACCAGTAATCCCTTGTGGGCAGAGGGGTATTTTTATGTCCAGGACGAAGCATCGATGCTGGTTGCGCACCTTTTGGCACCGGAACCTGGTACGGTGATCGCCGATTTATGTGCGGCACCCGGTGGAAAAACGACGCATTTAGCGCAATTGATGAACAATTCGGGCCGGATTTATGCTTTAGACCAGTTTGCACACAAAACCGGCTTGATTGCGGAAAACGCCCGCCGACTTGGGATTGGGATTATCGAGCCGCTCACGACTGATGCCCGGTGCTGGCGTCCGGCCGATCTAGTCGATGGCATTCTGTTGGATGCGCCCTGTACGGGAACGGGTGTTTTACGCCGCCGTCCGGACATTCGTTGGCGGCGCCAACTGGCCGACCTGGTGCAGTTGGTCTCCCTCCAGCAGGGTTTATTGAACCATGCGGCTTCCCTTTTGAAGCCGGGTGGGCGGCTGGTCTATAGTACCTGTTCGTTGGAGAGCGAAGAGAATGAGGAACAGATCCGCCGCTTTTTAGTGGACCATCCCGATTTCCGGCTGGATTTGTCGGACAACTTTGCCCCTAACTTTCCGATGAACCGGATGGCAGAGGGTTTTTTAACCATTCCCCGTGGGGACGGGCCTGACGGTTTTTTTATGACCCGTTTAGTCAAGCTATGATCGACGGGTTGTTTTTTGTCGTCACGCGCTTAAACCGTTGTCCGCTCCGGTAATTTATGATAAAATAATGAAATAATGAAAATTAATTCACACAATTCTGTCGCGTTTGGTGCAGTAGAGAAAAGGAAGGGAGAGTTCAATTTTGGAAATCTACATTGATGGTCAGTTTTACCCGAAGGATCAAGCGAAGGTGTCCGTTTTTGACCATGGACTCCTTTATGGGGACGGGATCTTTGAAGGAACGCGTGCTTACAATGGACGGGTTTTTGAATTCGACGCCCATATTGACCGCCTGTACAACTCGGCGAAGGCGATTGCCCTCGAAATTCCGATGACCAAAGAAGAGATGAAAGAGGCCCATCTGGAGACGTTAAGAAGAAACCAACTTACTGACGCTTACATTCGGACGGTTGTCACCCGCGGTGTGGGTGATCTGGGTTTAGATCCGCGTAAATGCGAGCGGGCAACGGTGATTATTATTGCAGATCGGATCAGTCTGTTCCCATCGGATTATTACGAAAAAGGGTTGAAAATTATCACGGTCCCAACGCGCCGCAATCTACCGGAAACGGTTAACCCGATGATTAAATCCCTTAACTACCTCAACAATATCATGGCCAAGATTGAAGCTAATTTAGGCGGCGCAGCGGAAGCGATCATGCTTAACCAGGAAGGTTACGTTGCGGAGTGTACCGGGGATAATATATTCCTAATCAAGGGGAAGAGGATTGCTACCCCACCGGCTTCCTTCGGTGCTTTGAAGGGGATTACCCGGGGTCGGGTCATGAAGCTGGCGGCTGAAATGGGGCTTGAAGTGGTAGAAATGGCGTTGACCCGTTACGATGTTTATGTGGCCGACGAGTGTTTCCTTACCGGGACGGCCGCGGAAGTGATCCCCGTCGTTGAGGTGGATGGACGTAAGATTGGCGACGGAAAACCGGGCGTCTATTCGAAACAATTGAAAGAGGCTTATCATAAGTATGCCATGGAAAACGGCACCCCGATCTACTAGTAACCAGTATTAGCAGGCTTAACTTGCCATCAAGTATGGATTTTCTGCGGTGGCGAGCGATTTAGTACGGGAAGATTATTGTAGGAACATTTCGTGGAGGTTTTGACATGATCAAAGTGATGGTTCCTGCCACCAGCGCCAACTTGGGACCGGGGTTTGATTTTCTCGGCCTGGCCTTGGATTTATATAATACGGTGAGTTTTGCCCCCGCCGATGAGTGGCACGTAACAGCGGAAGGGTATGGTGCCCAGGGTCTAACCGGCCGTTCTGATCTACTGGTCTGTAAAGCGTTGAAACGGGTTTTTGCCGAGACGGGTAAGGAGCTCAAGGGTGGAATTGTTCACATGGAAAACCACATTCCGCCCGCCGGCGGCCTAGGAACTAGTGCCGCCGCCATTGTTGGCGGCTTAGCAGCGGCCAACCAATATCTCGGTGAACCTTTGTGTAGCGACGACCTTTTGGCGCTGGCCGTTGAGATTGAAGGACATCCGGATAACGTGGCCCCCGCGGTGTTTGGCGGTTTGGTTGGCGTCGTGAAAGCGTCTTCGCCACCGTATACTTATTTAAAGATACCATTCCCGTCCGAGCTCTACGTTGTGCTTGCCGTTCCTGATCTACGGGTGTCAACCACGGAAGCACGGAAGCTCCTTCCTGAAGCGGTTCCCTTGGCCGAGGCGGTCTTTAATCTGTCCCGTACTGGTCTTTTGGTTGGAGCGTGTTATGCCGGACGGCTGGACCTTTTCCGGCTGGCGATGGAAGATGCCTTGCACCAGAACCGGCGGGCGGCTTTAATCCCCGGCTTCCACCGGGTTGTTACTGCCGCATACCAGGAAGGAGCTTTGGGCGTCGCCCTTAGTGGTGCCGGCCCGACGGTTATTGCCTTTGCACCGAAAACCAAATTGAAGGCAGTTGGGGCCGGGATGGTTGCTGTCTTCAACGAACAGGGGATTGAAGCCCAGTGGTTGTCGGTTGCTGTTAACTTGGATGGTTTTCGTTTTGTTTAGGAATGGTTCGGCACAAAAAGCAATATGACCTTGACCGCATTTACGGTCAAGGTCTTTTTTTTGCCCTTTTTGCCTTGGGGGTAAACATTTGCCGTCATATGGCATAGGATAAAGCAAGGTTCGGTCGTTAGTAAAAATCATCCAGTAAAAATTCTCTCCTTTGGCATAAATCTTTTCAGAACGGAACATAATAAAACTGTAATCCACCCTTTTGGTTTGCAAGGATGGAGAAGATTGATTTTAATGGAGGGAATATAATGGCGAAAATGAATGAAATGGTGTCGAGTATGGATTTTATGCCTAATAGTAGCAATCAAGTTGTTCGCTCTAAACCACGCTACTCGGAGAATGAAAACGAGATGATCTATGAAAACTGGTGGAATCCCAAATTGCGCAAAGAACTATCGCGCCGTTTTGGCCGTAAAATCTCGGCGCTAAGGAGCCAATTTTGTCGGATTCTGAAGGAAAAGGGGATTTCGAACACGGATTATTACAAGATGATGCGCGCCAAGTACCAGACGGCTACACCCAAAGAGATCTTATCCGATGACGAGGATCAATTAATTTTGGAGATCTTTGCCAAACATCAGGTATTAGGCGGGACCAGAAATGAAGCTTGCATAGAGTTACAACGGCTGATGCCCAAACCGATCAGCGAAGCGGCTTTAAAACTCCGTTTTTATCGCTTGGTCCAAAAAAGAGGTTTAAGTGATGAAAAAATTACTAGTTTAGGTCGGGATGTCCTGAAACGATCCGGGATCATCCTTCCTGAAGCCCCTCTCCTAAACGGAAAAGAGCTTCCACCGTTGGGGATAAGGAACGCGGAGCCTGAGAAAGAAGAGGAAAAACAGAGTTTAACAACGGATAAAAAAGTTATGCCGGAAGCGCCGCCGGTCGACGGTCTAGGAAAGAAGCCCAGTTTCGTACATAGTATTACACCCGAGAGTGAAGAACAAAAGTCTACTATCCTGTATCAACTGGCCCATCTACCGGAAACCATCACAGAACTGGAGGCAAGGGTTAATCTTCTTGAGGCGGCACAAAAACGGCAGTTGGATCTGAGGGGCTTTATTGAGCATCTGTTAGCCGTCGAACGTGACTTGAAACAAGAAGAAAAGTTTTTAGCGGAGATCGACCGTTTGGTGGCAGAGAACCAAAGCCTAAGAGAGCAATTTGAGAAAGAACGGGCGCGGCTGGCGAATCGCGAAAAAGAACTGACCGAAATCTACGAATTACTCAATGGTGCGCTCAATGAGTTCATGCACTTAGAAAGTGTGGCGAAACTGGCTTCCCTGGGCGATTTTATCCACCGGATGGAGATTACCGTCGATCAATTCGGTAATGTGATGAAGAGCAGGAGGATACAAGGAGCATAAAATGGAAGTTACAAATAAGCCATGGTAAAAGGTAAAAGGCTGAATATTTGACGGTGATTCATTGACACAAACCAAATCCAATGCTATAATAAAAGCTGCCGTTAATAATCGGGCCGTAGCGCAGCTTGGTAGCGCACTTGACTGGGGGTCAAGGAGTCGCAGGTTCAAATCCTGTCGGCCCGACCATTTACAAACCGGATACCGACGCAGGTTACCTCGCGTTGGTTTTTTTTGACTTTTTGTCTGGTACGAACGGTTCTTCGTTTAAAGACTAACCACCCAAAACCCGGCACTTTAGCGGAGACATACTTAGCAGTGGTTCTTCATATAGATGAAATAAAGTTTTGGCTGGGGGTGGGGCTTGTGGTTAAACAAGAGCGCCCGGCAGTAAATCTCCGCTTGGTATTGACTGCTGTTTTTACTGGTTTGAAGTACGCCTTTGCTTTACTGCTGATTGCCATCTTTTTGTTGGCGCTAACTTACTGGTTGGGTTGGGATTGGAGTGCTTACGAGCAGCCGATCTACCAATATACGATTTATACGGCGGTTGTCCTCGGGGCGCTCGCATCCGGTTATAAGTCAAGGGCTAAGGGTTGGCTGATGGGGATTGTTCTCGCCGTTGCCGTCTGGTTAATCATTTTCATCATTGGGAGAATATGTGGGCTGGACCAAAGGATTAATGAAGGTTTAGTTAACGGGATCATCGCCGTCCTCTTGGGGATTGTGGGCGGGGTGATCGGGATTAATCTCTAAAACGGAGTAGATTGCACCTGGAAAGAAGGACCTACGAAGAAGTCCTGTTTTCTTAGGGGCAAGACTTGACACCAGGGAGAAATATATATATAATTTATATTGTGGATTGTACAGGGGAGTAGCTCAATTGGTAGAGCGTCGGTCTCCAAAACCGGTGGCTGCGGGTTCGAG
>JAAZDX010000224.1 GCA_012512605.1 Bacillota bacterium | reverse complement strand
TTACCGCTTTTTCCACCGCTTCCGAGATCGCGCAACCAAGACTGCCCCCGGTCTCCGGATCCTTCTCAAGAATGGCCCGGCCGGCTTTCGTTGTTGGACTGGGACTCGGGATAATATCCGCGCCAAAGGTTTGAATAACTGACCGGCGGAAGGGCTTCTGCTCGTATGAACATTTCACCATGTAGACCGTTAAGGGGAGCTTAAAGAAGGCGCAGGCTTCCGCCAAGGCTGTACCCCACTGGCCGGCGCCGGTCTCCGTCGTCAGACCGGCCAAGCCCTGTTTTTTGGCGTAATAGGCCTGTGCGGCCGCGGAGTTTAACTTATGGCTGCCGGAGGTATTGTTTCCCTCGAATTTGTAATAGATCCGCGCCGGCGTGTCCAGCGCTTTCTCCAGATTGTAAGCTCGGATTAAAGGCGACGGCCGAAACATTTTATAAAACTCCAGTACCTCGCCGGGGATATCAAAGTATCGGGTAGTCGCATCCAGCTCCTGTTTCGCCAATTCTTCGCAGAAAACAGGGTAGAGATCTTCCTCCTTCACCGGTTCCATCGTCGCCGGATTCAGCATCGGTTCGGGCTGCTGCTTCATATCCGCCCGGAGATTGTACCACTGTTTTGGCATCTGCTCCTCGCTAAGATACACACGGTACGGAACTTTCTTTGACATTGTTCATTCTCCTCTCTTCTCGTCTCTTCTCGCCTAGAAAAGAAACTACTTGGTTTTTTGTATTAAAAAAACTTCTGTCTCAGTATTACTGGGACAGAAGTTTAATACCAACTTCTGCGGTGCCACCCGGTTTGGCGCGTTGCGCCCGCTCATTCCATATACAATCATATATGCTCCTTTGGTAACGGATGGAGATCCCGTCAGGTATTACTCGACAAAAATTGCCTTTCTCCCTGCCCTCGTAAGCCCATTCAGTATAGTCCTTTATTACTGCAATCCCACCACCTGCAGCTCTCTTTCAACAAGTAACTATACCTACTCTTCTTACTCACTGGTTTGACCGATTTAAGAATCGTAAAGCTTTTTTCTAGTATACACAGCCGTGGAAGAAAAGTCAATAAAGAATGAAAAACTATGTAGTCAATCTGTGATAATGTCAGATCGAAACTGTTCTGGTAAAATGTCACCCAGGAGAGAGGAAGCCCCCCTTCCAAAATCCATACTGGGATCACGATGAACCAGGGATCTACGTCGATGTGGTCACTGGAGAACCCCTGTTTAGTTCGGAAGATAAGTATGATTCCGGTTGTGGCTGGCCCAGTTTCACCAGGCCGATTAACCCGGAGAGCATAACCTACCACCGGGACTGCCGCTTTGGCCTAGATCGAATTGAGACCCGCAGCCGGATAGGGGATTCCCACCTCGGTCACGTTTTTAACGACGGGCCAGTGGAAAAAGGAAGCCGCCGGTTTTGTATCAATAGCGCCGCGCTCCGCTTTATTCCCCTCGATCGGATGGAGGAAGAAGGCTACGGTGCCTTTATTCCGTTGGTAAAATAAAAAGGATTTGTGCCGCTGACGCCAAATCCCCAATAATTAAAGCAAAACATCCTCCGGATGACTGAGGGAGGATTCCTGTGCTTTACTTTGAAAGCAGCGTCCTGACACAGCGCCTTGACGGTAAGCGGGGCATCGGTTTACGGGAAAAAGAACTGATCGCCTTCATCGAAGATTGTGGCTTGGCCGAAAAGACGGACAGCAGTTAACGTCGGCTGCTCCTCCGTCGTTGCCGGTCAATCTCGTAGAGAATGATCGAGGCGGCGCAGGAGACGTTGAACGAAGTGATCTCCCCGTACATCGGAATCCGCACCAGGGTACCGTATTTTTCGCAGATTTCTTTATACTTATTGCTCAACCCGTAGGTTTCATTACCGATCAGTAATACCGTTGGCTTTGTGAAGTCCGCTTCGTCAACCACCAGTTCGGCTTGGGCCGTCGAACCGACCACCTGAAATGCGGGGAGTTTCTGTTTGGCCCTTTCCAACCAGGGCCGGACTTCATGGTGGGAAGGCAGACGAAACGTGGGGACCGCGAAAAAAGTACCCATACTGGCCCGGATTGTTTTCGGGTCATAAAGATCAACCCCATGGCCGGTGATGATCAAGCCATCCACTTTTAACGCTTCGCAGGAGCGGATCAGGGTGCCTAGATTCCCGTGGCTGGAAGGCCGGTCAAAAACCACCACCAACAAATCGTCTTTAATTTTCAGCTGGGACAGATCCCCTTCGACCATGTCAACAACGGCGATCAGTTCGGAAGTCTCCTCTTCCTTCTCGCTTAGCTTGGCCATCAGCCGAAAGGGTAACTCCAGGTGTAGCTCGGCCTGGGAATTGGCTAAAACCTCTTCCGCCCACGCTGAAAGGGGCTTCTCACGGGAATAGACGAGCCAACGGATCGGCCAGTTGTATTGCCGGGCAAAATTAATGGCTTTGACCCCTTCGACAAAAAACTGTCGGTACTTATTCCGCTTCTCCCGGTTCCTTTTCAGCACCTCAACCCGTTGAAAGTAGTTGTTTTCCGTAAAGATCCTTTTCGTCTTTGGTCTCATCCGGTTTTCTCCTTCAAATACCCCATTTCCAGCGCCAATAGTTTTTCCTTTATTTCCAGCCCGCCGCCATAGCCGACCAGCGCGCCGCTGGCACCAATCACCCAGTGACAAGGGATAATGATCGGCAGCGGGTTTCGATTGTTGGCACGTCCAACCGCCCGGGCGGCCTTTTCGTTACCAATCCTTTGTGCAACCTCTTTATAGCTAACCGTCTCCCCATAAGGGATCGTACACAAAGCTTGCCAGACGCGCCTTTGAAACGCGGTCCCCGCCGGGGCCAACGGTAATGTAAAAGTCGTCCTTGCGCCGGAAAAATAGGCCAACAGTTGCGCGCGGGCTTCTATTAGGAGATCTGTCTCGCGCACCAGCAAATCCGGCGGGAGAGGATCGTGTTCAAAATAAAGGTCGGTTAGGTGGTCCGCTTCGGCAACGAGCCCAAGGCGGCCGATGATTGTTTGGACCTGGAGTAAACTTTTCATCTTTTCCACCCCTTCCACAAACCTCGCTAATGCTTTATCTTAAGCGAACAACAACAAGCTGGCGGCCATCACCATCATACCCAGGATCAGCCCGTAGATCGCCGAATGGTGTTCGCCGTATTTCTGCGCAGTGGGTAGTAATTCATCCAGGGAGATATAGACCATAATCCCGGCAACCCCCGCAAAAATCCAACCGAACATCGCCTCATTAATAATGAAACTCCGGAGCAGAAAATACCCGAGGACAGCGCCCAGTGGCTCGGAAAACCCGGAGAGAAACGAATAGAAAAGCGCCTTTTTACGGCTCCCGGTCGCATAAAAGACCGGGACCGAAACGGCAATGCCTTCCGGGATGTTATGAATAGCGATGGCGACCGCAATCGTAATCCCTAACGTCGGTTCCTTGATCGCACTCGCAAAAGTAGCAATCCCTTCCGGGAAATTATGGATGGCGATGGCCACCGCCGAAAACAGGCCCAGTCTTAGCAATGCCGGATCGTTAGCTTTCATTTCGGCGACATCTTTCTTATTATGGATGTCATGGGGATTATCCGGACTCGGAACAAAACGGTCAATCAAAGCGATCAACGCAATGCCGGCAAAAAAGGCAACAGTTGTCGCCCAGTATCCTTTCGGGGAGCCATAGATCGCTTCCAGCGAAACCCGGGCTTCAGGAAAGATCTCAATCATCGAAACATAGATCATAACTCCGGCGGAGAAACCTAAGACGACTGAGAGAAACTTCTCATTTGTTGGTTTTTTTGTGTACAAGGCCACCAGACTTCCAATCCCGGTGGAGAGACCAGCAAATAAAGTAAGTCCAAAAGCAAAAAGTAGATTGTTCATGTTGAAAGGCATCGTCTTACCCCTTTCGCGCAAAAGTTTGCTTGTCTATTACTACTAATCAAAGAAAATACTTTCTTCTATATAACCTTAACAAAGCGTAGGATTAAATTTATTTAATCATTTAGTATCTGCTTATTCGACCACCCCAAAAGGACAATACCTTATAATTAACCTCCTGTCAATACATGAACTTGTAAAGTTCGCCAGCTTAATTCGCCGCCAAAAGCCAAAAAACAAAAAGGCCTTAACGGCCTTGAAAGGCAAGCTTCTCATAGTGCTTGTACAGGGAGTGAAACTCACCACTGTAATTATCGTGCCACGGTTTTTTCTTTCCGCAAAAATGGAGGACCACCGTGTTCCGAATTACATAATCCATGCTAATCTTCCCTTTGCTTAAAAAGCGGAAATACTTGTAAAACCTTGTGTCATAGTTATATTCAATCTCGTCCAACTTCTTAATGTATTTTGCGTAGAGGGAATTCAAGACATCCTGGTCCGGAAGGATCAAGCGGTTCTTGTTTTTTTCCACGAAGGCGAAGATCTCTTCCGCTTTGATGATCTCCCTTTGGCGCACCAGGTTCATAAGTAAGACGCCGGAATTAAAATACTCTTCGAGATCATACTCTAAAAACCGGAATTTGTTGATCTCTTTCACCATCAACCGGTCATGGTAGGCCGCTGCATACATATACCCCGACAAGTCCTGATCATAAAGGGTCTTAATGCTATTAATAACCAGTATATCCGGGTCAAGATAGAGGATCTTGTCCACGTCAGCAGGGAGGTACTTGAATGCCAACAACCGGTAATACATCTCCTTGGTGTAATGCTTAACCACCGGTGCATCCGCGAAGTCGTCTTCCCCAGCGGTAAGCACAAACAGACGCTGTCCATGTTGATTAATGTATGTTTCAAGATCGCTAAGTTCGTCCGGTTTTATCCGCGAATGTAGTAGGTAAAGATCGATCTTTTCGCCTGGATTGTTGAAATAAAGGGAGTAAAGCATTACTTTGAGTGGTCTGATGTAGTTCGAATCTAGTGTCACCAACACATTCACTAAGCTTCCCACACTTTCTTTTGTCTTGATCCTTTCCCCGGTAAGGGGTTAAAGCCAACAAAAAACAAGGAAGGTCTCTCCTAAAAGTACCTTCCATAGTTTACGTAAAAAATATAATCTTTTCCACCAACCTCTTATAACTAGGGTACCGTTTAGGAGGGCTTTATCCTTGCCAAACTCTAGTCAATAGTATTATACCCTGTTCCGTGGCTTGACTCAATACATAGTTATGTTAAAATACTCCTCCCACGCAGACGCGGTTTGTTTTTATCAAGGCTTCCCCATTAATTTACATTTTATCTATTCTATCTATATACCTATATACCAGCTTAACCAATAATAACCGGCAATTTTAAGCGAACATCACCAAGCTAAGCGCCATAACCAGCATCCCCAGGATCAAGCCGTAGATGGCAATATGATGCTCTCCGTACTTTTCCGCGGTCGGTAGTAACTCATCCAAAGAAATGTAAACCATAATCCCCGCCACTCCGGCAAAGATCACACCAAACATGGCCGGGCTAAAGAAGTTGTAAAGCAGGAAGAAGCCGAGGATGGCGCCTACTGGTTCAGAGAGCCCCGACAAGAAAGAGTAGCAGAAAGATTTCCGCCGGTCTCCCGTGGCATAATAAACCGGGACCGAAACGGCAATCCCTTCTGGAATGTTATGTAAGGCAATGGCCACGGTGATACTGATCCCCAGCGTCGGGTCCTGAAGCGCGCTGACAAACGTCGCAAGCCCTTCCGGGAAATTATGGATCGCAATGGCAAGCGCCGAGAACAAGCCCATGCGGAGCAAAGACGGATCGCCCGCTCCCGGTGCATCCATCTCTTTCACATCCCGCATTTCGTGGGGGTTTTCAACATCGGGCACTAATTTATCGATCATCGCAATCAGGAGAATTCCGCCGAAAAAAGCAATGGTTGTGACTAGAAGTCCTTTGGAGGCCCCATAAACCGCCTCTAACGACGTCCGGGCTTTCGCAAAGATCTCAATCATCGAAACATAAAGCATAACCCCGGCCGAAAACCCCAGCGTTGCGGATAAAAACTTCTTATTGGTCTTTTTTGTATAAAAGGCCAAAACACTTCCGATCCCTGTTGAAAGCCCGGCCAGTAAGGTTAGACCAAAAGCAAATAGCAAGTCCCTCGTCGCAAAAGTCACCGCGCCCACTCCTTTCCGCTTGTATTGTAATGACCCAAGGGCGATTTGCTCTCCTCTACTGGTCACTACCTACGCGAGGATATAGCAAATTTTACCTTGATCTTATTCGCGAAAACCCCTTGTTTCCCTGCAAAAAGCAGGAAGACCTGCTGAAATTAGCAATCAGAGTCTTCCTGCTGGCAAACCACAACTTTGTTGCGGCCACCTTCCTTTGCTTTGTAAAGTGCTCTGTCAGCGGCGGCAATTAACTCTTCCTGCGCCAGCTGATTATCGGGGACAAATGAGG
>JAAZDX010000223.1 GCA_012512605.1 Bacillota bacterium | reverse complement strand
GCTTTCCACCATGCTTGCTGTTTAAGATACCAATTGACGGTTTGCGCCAGTCCTCCTTTAAAATCAATCTGGGCTTCCCACCCCAACTCCCCCCGGATCTTATCAACCGCAACGCCATAACGGCGGTCATGCCCTGGCCGGTCGGCGACAAACCGGATCAGACCCTCCGGTTTCCCGAGCAGTTCCAGGATGATCCGCACCACTTCCAGATTGGTCCGTTCGCACCGGGCACCAATGTTATAAACCGTACCCGGCCGTCCGTCTAGCAGAACCCGTTCGAGGGCCCGGCAATGGTCAACCACATGAATCCAGTCCCGTACCTGCTGCCCATCGCCATAGAGGGGAATTGGTTCGTCCCGGGCCGCGTTGATGATCACCAGCGGGATCAGCTTCTCCGGAAACTGGTATGGTCCGTAGTTATTCGAACAACGGGTGATGATAACCGGCAGTCCGTAAGTTTTATAAAAAGCCATCGCCAGTAAATCGGCCCCGGCTTTGCTGGCCGCGTAGGGACTATTCGGGGCCAAAGGCGACTCTTCAGTAAATATTCCCACCGGACCCAAGGCACCATAGACTTCATCAGTGGAGATCTGGAGAAACCGTTTCACTCCATAGCGCTGGGCCAAAGATAAGAGATTAACGGTCCCATTGATATTGGTCCGTACAAAGACGAGTGGTGCATCAATACTCCGGTCCACATGGGATTCGGCCGCAAAATTGAGTACCGCATCCAGACCCGCGGCAAAATACGGTTCCAGCTTTTCCCGGTCATTGATATCAGCATGGAGAAATTGGTAACCGGAGTATGCTGTGAACCCTTCCGTATTGGCCACATTACCGGCATAGGTCAAACGATCTACATTGAGTAAGGTCGTCTCCGGGTGACGCCGGAGAAAATAACGGATAAAATTACTACCGATAAAACCGGCCCCACCCGTCACTAAAATCCGCATCGGTCCCCTCCTTCCTAACCGTCTTTGCGCCCCCAATCGTAAGGAATCTTCATCCGCGTTGTCGGCGCGTGCGGTGCCAGCCGGTACTCATCCGGTTCGGCGTAATTGTAAGGTTCGGTCGGACAGTTTAAGACCAGCGCTTCTTGTTCACTAATACACTTAAACCCGTGGTAGACCCCGGGCGGAATCTGAAGCAGCTTTGGATTATGCACCCCCAGAAAAAACTCATCCACTTTCCCCCGGGTCGGCGAGCCTTCCCGGTCATCAAATAAGGCCACTTTCATCATCCCTGTTAAGACCGTAAAATTGTCGTACTGCTCTTTGTGGTAATGCCACGCTTTAACCACACCTGGATAGGCGGTGGTGATATAGACCTGACCAAACCCCCGGAAAAACGGGTCATCGCAGCGTAAAATCTCCATCAACCGGCCTCTTTCATCCGGAATTACCTTTAGCTCTTTGATGCCCACCCCTTCAATCACAAAAACACCCCCTGTTCAATGCTATGCCCAAGGGGGTGTCCATAAGACCAATAGACAAATTTCCCGTTTTAGACAGCAGGAGTTTACTCCTGCATCAAGAAATATAGACTAGGACCAGCATAAACCGTTTTTCCTGGTTTTTCTTCATCTTTCGCCGGTTTTTACACTATTTAACACCAAATACACAATATAATCCAGCACTATATATACGGAGGGATTTTTCGAATGCATCGCCGCTTTCATCGTAACCACCTACTACCCATCTTTCTACTGGGCCTTTTTTTATTACTGAACACTTCCCAAGCCACCCAGGCCAATGACTTTGTATTTCAACTCAATAACCAGGGCCTTACGATCCTGAGTGAGAACCAGTTTCGACTCGGCCCGGTGACCCTTTTTCTCTCCCCCTGGCTCTTTACCAAGCTGGAGCTGGAACAGAACGAAACCACCTACGGACTGAAAGAGGGCGGCGTTGACCTTGGAATCGGCAACTTTCACCTCACCGTCGGACGGCAATTGAACTCCTTCGGACCAGGACGTTATGCCTTTCCCCTCCTTGCCCCCCTGGATGACGGACTGACCGCCGAAGGTCTCGACCAGATCGCCTATGCCTTTACCACCAAACGGTTGGCCTACAAAAAACTCTATGCTTGGGTCCCGTTGAACGATGAATTTCGCCTCCTCTTGGGCCAAAGGGCCACCTATGATTTGGGCCCCTTTACCTTTGGCTTTGCCGAAACTGCCCTCGCCAAGGAGAAGATTCCCACCTTTTATTACTTGCCCCTCCCCTTGGTCCCCGTCGGGGTTTACCAACTGATCGCCGAGAAACACCTGGAGCGTCCGGAAGCACAGGGTGCCTTGAACATCCTGGCCGAAATCGATTTGACCCTTCGTGTTGGCCCCGACTTCAAAGTTTACGGTGGTTATTTAATCGACGAGCGTCCCCTCCCCGCTTGGCTGGATGGTATAGCCAAGGAAGGTGCGGCGGCTGCCGACCGGAAGCCCTGGAAAGTAGGCTACCAGGCGGGAGGCGAATGGAACCGGCCTCTTGGAATTAGGGGGCTGAAGTTTTACTCCGAATACACCCGGATTAACCAGTACACCTATACGGCTGAAGATCCTTTTTTCTCCTACACCTATAAAGGAAAACTCCTAGGCGGACCCTTGGGGCCCGACAGCGACCTCCTCAATGTGGAACTGGTCACCACCGGCAGTGAGACCTGGACCTTCGCCCTGGCCTACTCCCGGAAGCGTCAAGGGGAGGGGCGCCTCGGTG
>JAAZDX010000016.1 GCA_012512605.1 Bacillota bacterium | reverse complement strand
GCGCTAACTTCAATATTTTTGAAGTGGAAAGCAATCAGATCGTGAAAAGTGAGTCCATACCAAACCCGGGGCATCGGCCCGGTTTCCTGCCCAACTACCTGAATGATCTGGGCGTCAATGTGGTAATCTCCGGCGGTATGGGCGGCGGGGCGATTGATCTCTTCGATGAAAAAGGGATCGAAGTTATTGTCGGCGCCAGTGGTAAGGCTAAAGCAGCGGTGGAAGCGTACCTACAAGGGTCTTTAAAATCCACCGGTTCGGTTTGTCATGAACATCAACACCATGAGGAATGTGGGGGCTAGGATTGCACTGTATTCGTGTGGTGATTAGTAGTGCCTGTATTATCTCAGTAATACAGGCACTGTTTATTAAGACTAGCGCCTATCTTATTAGAACGGAGAAGCTAAATGTAATAAAAACCTAAGAATGCGGGTTGTTGGCTTCGCGATGAGGCTTTGATTAAAAAGGGCCCGTTATTGGAAATGCTATGGCTGGGTTGAAGGGTATTTGCTTTTATGAACAGCACTGATCCTATCCCATCCCCAGATCTAGCAAGCCAATGAGGTTTATGATGAGACTAGGTGCAGATGGCATTAATCTTTGGTATCGGCAAAAAATAGGAGATTACCAATCATCCGATTATTTATTATCGATAATCGCTTACCATTCAGCTCCAGTTTTAGAAGGGGAGAAACCTTCTGTCTTATTAAACTTTAGCAATAAGGGAACCCGAAAGCTGAGCGATGCATGGGTAAAAAAACGGGAACAGCTTCCCACTGCGGGGAACTTTCGCTATTTTGAATTAATGCGTGCTCCGGAACGGACAGTGGTCCTTTTTTATCAGCCGTGCCTGCTGCAAGGAGTCATACGGGAGGAGTCTGCGGCGCATTATTTAAGGTCCTGTGGTTACCGAAAAGAACTAACTTTGGAGACGGCCTTATCTGATTTGGAAACCAGATTTCAAGTTGGTTGTCCCCACGAAATCGGGATCTTTCTCGGCATTCCTTTGCCGGATGTATTAGGCTTTATTCGTAACCGCGGAAAAAAGGAGCTAGTAAGCGGGTATTGGAAAGTGTATCATGACCCGGCTTCGAAATTAGCTTTATTCTCCCGTTATCAGGAAGCAAAAGGTTGTTTTGTAAAATATATAATGGCTGGTAATGGACCGGAAGACTATCTATTGCACAAAATGGCAGTGATCACTGAATAGCTGGAGAGGTTGGGTAAAAGATGACATAGCAAACTGATTAATTTCCGAAGGAGTCCTGAAAAAACGGTTTAGGCTTGTTGCCGGGAGATTGGGGAAAAAACTTGCCTGGAGGTAATGTGATTTCAGATCTTGAAAAATTATGATTCAGGTGCCGGAGCTATGGTTAGTGTATAATTAAGTTCGCAATTTCATAAAAGGAAAAAGCCATCGGGACTCCGAAATGGAAAGTTGTTGAAACAACCCCAAAAGGAGTGTTTTCCGATGGCTTATCAGTATTATAAGAATACCGTAACTTAACAGCAGTGATGTTTATCATACATTTCTAAAAACCCAATCGCCTCTTCTTCACCGAGCGGCTTACTGATCAGGTAGCCCTGGATCCGATCGCAGCCGTGTTCTTTTAAATATTGTAGCTGGGTATCGTACTCAACTCCTTCGGCGATGGTACAATGCCCCAGTTTATGTGAGATTGAAATGATATCACTGATTATTGCTTTGTTCAGGTCTGGTTCCAGCAGACTATCGATGAACTGTTTATCAATTTTCATGCAATCTACTTTTAGCTCTTTTTCTCTGGCCAAAGAGGAATAGCCCGTCCCGAAGTCATCGATGGCGATCTGGAGCCCTGCTTCCCTTAATTCCCCAATAATCTTATTGATGTATTCAAAATCGGAAGCAAAAATCGATTCCGTAATCTCAATGCCGATGTTTTTCGGGTTAATCTGCATCTCGCGAATTAACTCAAACAGCCTGTTTGTGAAGTTAGGATTCAATAGCTGAATAATCGAGATGTTGATTGAGACGCCGATTCGCTCATACCCACGCTCCACGAGCTTGTTTAAAAAACGAAATGCTTGAACGATCACTTTTTCGCCAATCGGCAAAATGAGCTTTGTTTTCTCGGCGATCGGAATGAATTCTAAGGGTGATACTAGTCCGAGTTTTTCTGTTCTTAATCTGGCTAGTGCCTCAAAACCGCAGAATAAACCGGTTTTTAAATTTAGAATTGGCTGATATTGTAAAAACAGATCATCATTGGTATACTGGTCCGTCGCTAAAAGTTGGAGGGTCTCCATAATTTCCCTTTCCCGGTTAACCAAGGCTTCCAGTGCTTCGTCGTAAAAACAAACTTGAAAGTCCTTTCCGAACAAGCTGAAAGACCTTTCGGAGGCAATCAGGAGTCTGGTCAGAAGTGAATCAGCATCGGCTTCATTTTGATTCTCCTCTATTTCGAGAACCCCAATCCCACCGCCGATTCTCTCCGTTACAAATATGGATTCTAAAGTTTCGGCAATGACATTACTGAAATCAACAAGTTCGTTTTTGTCTTTGTAGTCAAAAAGATAGAAAACAAAGCGATTCTCACGCGGATGGAACAAAAGTCGATTATTGGTGCAAAGCTGACTAAGGGCCTCCGCTGCTTTTTTGATCAGATTCTGTGAATACTCAAACCCATAATTGGCGGTCACTAACTGAACCATACTTAAGTCAATACCAATAAGCGCTTGTTTTGAATATCTCTTTAGTTTAGTATCTTTTTCAAGTAAGGCCGCCAGATATTCGCGATTATACAACCCGGTCCATCGGTCGTGCTCATTATTATATTTCAGGGTATTTTCTATTGCTTTTCGGTCGGATATGTCAAGGATGATTCCTTCCAGCGCTTCCACTTCACCTTGTCCGTTATAAATTCCCTGGCCCAGTTCCAAAACCCATTTCCGCTCGCCGGTGGCAGTTATTATCTCGTATTCATATTTAAACGGCTCCCTTTTCGCGAGAATGCGCTCCCATTCATTCCATAAAGCTTCACGGTATTCGGGGGAGATGAGATCATTGTAGGACAGGTCCCGGTTATAGAGCAGGCTCTCGGCGGGATAGCCCGTGAGATTAAAGCAGCCTTGGGAAACATACTGCATTGTCCAGTTGCGATCCTTATTGCATCGGTAGGCAAGTCCCGGCAGGTGGGAAAGGTAAACTGACTTACTGCGCTCACTCTCCTGCAATGCATTTTCAATTGCTTTACGCTCGGTAATATCCTGGACCAAGCAGATATGTTTGTCTTGATGGTCATTTGCGAGAGTAAGGGGAGCAACAATCATATCTACCCAAACGATTGAACCATCCGGTTTGATATACCGCTTTTCCATTGAATACATTTTGATCTCACCAGACTTAAGCCGCCGAAAATTTAACATATCTTCTTCTAAGTCATCGGGATGGGTTATCTTGGCCCAACCTAACTGATTCAGTTCTTCTTTTGTGCGGCCGATGATCTGTTCATACATGGAGTTAATTCTTACAATGGCCCCATCAGATGGTCTCGAATTACTGTTATTAGAAATTGCGATGCCGATGGGGGCTTGATCGAAGATCAGGTCAAAGGGAATTGCTTGTACATCTAATTGCTGCTCCAACGCTTGCTGAGCGCGTAAAAGAGCGGCATGCACATCAATCCTGGTTTTCAATGCGTCCGGGTGAAGTGGTTTACGAATATAGTCGACAGCACCAAGTTTTAAGCCTTTGCTTTCATCCGCCAATTCATTGTAATCAGTCAATATTATGGTGCGTAGTTTTCGAAAGCGTTCGTCCTCTTTTAGGGCTTCAAGAACCTGAAATCCGCTTTTATTAGGCATAGTTAAATCAAGAATGAGTAAGTTGATCCCATCATTCTCCTCGAGCATACGCATAGCTAAGCAGTTTTTCGGGAATTTTGAAAACTGGTCTTGCCATGGCCCTGTTTTCTGAATCCTTCCTCCTTGGGGTCTTAACTCGCTTATTGCGATTGGTTGAGAACGAAAGATAATTGGGCTCGCGTGTCGTTCAATGTTATTTGGGCCTTTAAATTAATATTAATGTCGGAAGTGATCATATATCAATTATTCTTTAGTCTTCCGGTAACCCCTTTCCACATTTGTGCCAAATTGATTATTTAGCAGGAGCAATGCTTCCCGTAATGTAACATAAATGGAAACAAAAGACATTAAAATTGGGGTTAAAAGAAAAACGAAGGGCGAAGGAGAAAAAATTTCCCCTTTTTGAAATTGCGGCCTTAATTATACATCAACGGGAAGGATTATCGACGACCAATTCCGAACATGATTAAATAACCAAAACCCCCCTTCTTGTTTACTCTTTAGATTCCGGTTTCATTTTTCTTAGACTGTTCTTTCCTGTAAATAACGCTTTCTTAAGAAAGGTGGTGCAGAGTTGTGTAGTCTATAACCCCCTCTTTACAACGGACCTTATGTTGGGTCACATAAAATGAAGCCTTCTTAGCGACCTTTGTCTCTTGATCATTTTATTTAAAGGAGGATTTGTCATGAGGATTGATTTTGCCCAAAAAGAAGTATGGTTCATTACCGGAAGCCAACATCTTTATGGAGAAGAAACCTTAAGCAAAGTTGCGGAACACTCGCAAATTATTGCCCGGAGCCTGTCGGAAAACAGCAAAATTCCAGTTAAAGTGGTTTTCAAGCCGGTTCTGACCTCTCCGGAGACCATCTTGAACTTATGTATTGACGCCAACAGTTCCCCTAATTGTATCGGCCTTATTACCTGGATGCATACCTTTTCTCCGGCCAAATGTGGATCGCCGGTTTAAAAATACTCCATAAACCTATGGTGCATCTCCACACTCAGTTCAACCGGGAGATTCCCTGGTCGGGAATTGATATGGATTTCATGAATTTAAACCAATCCGCCCACGGGGACCGGGAATATGGGTTTATCTGCACCCGCATGGGGAAAACCCGCAAAGTTATCGTCGGCTACTGGCAGGATGAAGAGGTCATCGAGCAACTGGCGATTTGGACCCGGGCGGCGTTGGCATGGGACGACCTCCAAGGAGCCAAAATTGCCCGTTTTGGCGACAATATGAGAGAAGTTGCCGTTACCGAAGGTGACAAAGTAGGCGCCCAGATTAAACTGGGGTTCTCCGTCAACGGTTACGGCCTGGGCGATCTGGTGAAATACTTGGAAGCGGTTAAAGCGGACGAGATCAAAGCGTTACTCGCGGAGTATGAGACCAAATATAAAATTCAGCCGGAACTTGGCCCTGGCGGTGCTAAAAGGGACGCGCTGTTCGAAGCGGCCAAGATTGAGCTGGGGATGAAAAGATTTCTTGAAGAAGGCGGTTTCAAGGGATTTACCACCACTTTTGAGAATTTAACCGGTTTAAAACAGCTACCGGGGTTGGCGGTACAACGTTTAATGGCGGCTGGTTACGGTTTTGGTGCCGAGGGGGACTGGAAGACTGCTGCGCTAGTCCGGGCCATGAAGGTGATGAGCTATGGTCTTGATGGCGGTACTTCCTTTATGGAGGACTATACTTATCACCTTGTGAAAGGGAACATGAAAGCATTGGGTGCTCATATGCTCGAGGTTTGCGAGTCAATTGCCGCAGGCCAACCTGGGCTGGAAATCCACCCGTTGTCCATTGGGGGTAAAGAAGATCCGCCTCGTTTGGTCTTTAATGTTCCAGCCGGCCGCGGTCTAAACGCCTCCCTAATTGATTTAGGCAGCCGCTATCGCTTGTTGGTTAATGAGATTGAAGTTGTTGCGCCCGAAGCGGACCTTCCGAAACTACCGGTGGCCCGGGCCCTTTGGATCCCCTTGCCTAATCTGCAGATCTCTGCAGAAGCCTGGATTCTGGCCGGCGGCGCCCACCATACCGGCTTCAGCCAGGCGATTACCAAGGAATATCTGGAGGACTTTGCTGAGATCGCCGGTATCGAATTATTATTAATTGACGAAAACACAGACATTCGTCAGTTCAAAAATGAACTTCGTTGGAACGAACTATACTACCAACTTAATAAATAGATAAGCCATTAATCTTCTATACGCGCGTAACAAAGGCGGTGAAGTTTTAGCTTCACCGCCTTTCGTTTAATGCTATCTGTAACATATTGCAGCAGTACCTAAATAAAAAACTGCGTGAATTATCCCCTGTGGTTTAGTAGATATCATGAGGGTCACTCGTAATTCCAGTTAAAAACCTTCTTTCCATGAGGACTTTTTGTACACTCTTTAAGTACGCAAGGTCAAAAAGAAAAAGCCGCTGGAACTCCACAATGGCTCGTAGCAAAACAAAACCATAAAGGAATGTGCCTGGCGGCTTACCTAACTTAAAATATCTACCCCGAAAAATTACCCTATTTTGTCCAATTCCCACTTGATAGTCAGGGTAAAGCCTTCCTTGGGTTCTTCTGTATAAATGCCCACAAGACGGCTGGGATTGTCTAGGCTCCGATCACTGATTGTTGTATGGTCTCTATCGAGTAAACTAATATGTTCGTTGACCTCTTCATAGCTCCCATCATCATAATAGATATCGCAGGGAATCCTGATTTCTAGGATTTGAAGCTGGTAAGTTTCCCCATTTGGATCTAACAACAATGATATTCCTTGTGCTCCCTGCGACCAGAACATACCGGTACCCTCCGCATTTTCCAACGAACCTTTGTACTTCTTAACATTTAAACCGTCGAATTTTTCCCTGTAAAGTTCAGCGTTGGCCACCACCGATTCAATTATGTATGAGTTTTCTTCGGTGGGCCACTTATCAGCAACCAAGGTCACTTCAAACTCTATCCATCCGTCGATTTCCAAATCATCAGAGTCTTTCCCTTGGTGCGTTACAGTTATCCATCCTCTATATCTAGGAGCTTCATTAACGATTACCGTAGCCTTGGCGGATTTCGTTGGATCAGCGACACTAGTGGCGGTAACTGTGTATGTACCAGCAGTGTCTGGTGCCTTATACAAACCGTTTTCGTCAATACTGCCACCACCCTCGGGACTGACGCTCCAAGTAACGGTGGTATTAGTGGTACCAGTTACTGTGGCCGTGAACTGGTAAGTTTGGCCCAGCCCCACAGTTATTTCGCTGGGCGTGATGGTCACGGAGACCCCACCGTTTGTTGTTCTTCCCCCTCCGCTTTTACCGCAACCGGAGAGAACAACTAGCGCAAGAAATATATAGTAATAAAAACCTATTCTTCCGCATCTTACAATTATCCCCCTTTATTTTAATTGAAAAATTGTGCATTGTAAAAAATAACTAGTGAAGAAATAGAATTGGGAACTATAGACTCAATTATACACTAGTGAAAAAAATAATCAACCATAATATGGTAAAAAAACCGCCAATAATTGAAGACTGTGGTGGTGGATGGATTAAGAATTATTGAATATCTTTCAGTTTTGGCAAAAAACGCATTAATAGCTTCCAGGAACTATCCGCGGTGGGTTATTCTATTTTTGAAGCTGGCAAAAATGCCTGGGAGACAATTGATTTGGCGGATAATAATATGTACATAAATAAGAGGGCTAAGGCAAGAAAGGGATTAGGCGATGGCAAAGAAGTATGACCGCGTTGGCTTGGACGAAACCGGCGAAGTATATAATAAGCTCGCCGAGGAAGTCTGCGCCGAGATGACGGCGGCCTTACAAGCTGTTGCCGTTGAGAACGAACCGAATCCGGTGAAAATTAAATGGTATTGCTGAGGAGGTACTGCACAAATAATCTATAGGTTAAATAAATATAAACCCTATACTTAAATTACCTGGTGATTTACATAATATAAAATGGCTATGTTGGGATTAGCCGCTGCCGTGTCACAAACATAATCAGTGGTTGCCAGCCGTCATTCCTGCCAATAGCTGCTTATTGATGATTACATGGACTTATGTTACGATAAGCGTGTTAACTTGTTGTAACGGACAACGGTTGACAACTTATTATTTCAAGGAGGTCTACGGTATGTCGGGTATTCCTTTAATCATTGCTTTTGTTATTGCAGTTGGTCTCATGATTTATTCAATCTCAAGGTTAAAGATCCATCCCTTCATATCTATCATGACGGTGTCTTTGCTTTTTGGGTTAGTGGCAGGAATCCCTCTAACGGATATTCCAGGAGTCATTGGCACGGGGTTCAGTAATACCTTTAAGAGTATCGGGATCGTCATTATTCTTGGCG
>JAAZDX010000222.1 GCA_012512605.1 Bacillota bacterium | reverse complement strand
TTTGCCGCCTGCAGCGCCGGGGTACCGCTCTGCATCAGCGATGATGATATCCGGGAGTCCATTGCGGACCTTTCAAAAAGGTATGGACAGTAAGGGTGGACACCTGCCGTTGTCCGGTGGTGTCGTGTGGGGCTCAGTGTCTGCCTGATGGGAGGGGAGAAAAAATGATCAGGAAATCTCTGCATGAAATGGCTTTGAAGAGCAAAAAGGCATTACTGATCGGGATCGGTGGCGGCGGGGACATTATCCAGACCATCCCGATCCGAAATTATCTGAAGCTTTTGGGGGTGGAGGAAGTCTATCTGGCCGGGGTTGCTGGTGAGTGGTGGCCCTTTGACACCTCCTCGCCCAGTGAGTACATTTGGGCGCCGACCGTTTATGCGGTGGCGGATTTGACCGATGCCCAGTTGGTCACGGATGGAGCCGCAAAAGTCAACCCCGAGACTAAATACAAAGGGCGTAGTATCGCGGAGGCCAAGATCGCCCAAGCCCTTGGGGAAGAGACCTATGTTTTCAGCGTCCACCAGGGGGTTCAGGGCTTGCTCAAGAGCTTGCAAGGTTTCATCGCAAAGACCGGTGTCGACCTGGTGGTGGGGATGGATGTCGGTTCCGACTCCCTATACAGCGGCGAGGATGAGATCCACCAGCCGAAAACACCTTTGGTGGACTTTATTGTTCTTTCCGCCCTGACCCAGTTGGAGGTTGATGCCGTCTACGGTCTGGCTGGGTTGGGTTGTGACGGAGAGATGGAGATTGTGGATGTTGAGAAAAATGTCAGCAAAATTATGCAAGCCGGAGGGTTTATCGGCGCTTACGGCCTGACCCAACAGGATGTCGTGGATATGGAAAAGGCCTGTGATTTGTTTGCCGATCCGGGGGAGCGGTTCCCCTGTTTGGCGGCGAAGGGTGACTTTGGGTATAAAAACATGAAACTGATGGATATTTGGGGTGCTACCGTAAAACTGATGCCGATCACCGCGGTTACCTTATTCTTTGATCCGGTGGTCGTGGTGGAGGCTTGTGCCCGGTATGCGGCAAAAATTGCCCAAACCAACAGCCTGGACGAAGCGGAGGAGATCTTTTTATCCCTGGAGGTAGTACCGGAGACCAGACTGCCGCGGTCGGTGGACTTTTTGCCGCGTAAAGGTTAATACCGCACAAGACGCGGGCAGGAGGGAGGAATTTTCGTGACTGGCCAAGGCCAAATTGATCTACTCTTGAAGGATTTGGCAATCATCACGATGGATCCGCAGCGGACCTTCATTAAAAAGGGTTCCATCGCCATCGACAATGGTGTAATCATTGATCTCGGCGCGGATCTGGATTACCAGGCGAAAAAAACGATCAGTGTAGAGCAAGGGGTGGCGTTACCGGGACTGATCAATGGTCACATGCACGGGACCCTTTCCCGGGGCATCTGTGAAGACCTTAAACTAATGGATTGGTTGGAGAAGATCTGTTTCCCCCTTGACGCCCAGTATACGCCGGAAATTATCGAAGTTGCCGAAGAGCTTAATCAGCTGGAAATGATCATGTCGGGGACAACCACTTTTGTTGATATTTACCGGCATATGCATGCCGCGGCGAGGGTTTTGGAAAGGTCGGGCTTGCGTGGTTTTCTGACGCCGCAGGTCATTGATGTGCCCAAAGGCGTAGGCGAGACCTACGAAGGGAATGTCCAGCTCTATCATGACTGGCACGGTAAAGGCAACGGCCGGGTAAATATTTGGATGGGGATTCATGCGCCTTATTCCGCTTTACCGGAGACCTATATCAAGGCGAAGGAGTTTGCGGAGAATCATGGGATCGGGATCCATACCCACTTGTGTGAGACCCGGGACGAAGTAGAACAGTGCCGTCGGGAATATAATAAAACCCCTGTGCAATACCTGCACAGTCTGGGGGTGTTGGGCGGGAAGTTTCTCGCCGCCCATTGTGTTCACCTGACCGAGGCGGACATGGAGATTTTGGCGGAAAGCGGCGTGACGGCTGTATACAATCCCATCAGTAATATGAAACTGGCCTCGGGAGTGGCACCGGTGGTAAAAATGCGGGACCGGGGGATAAGGGTGGTGCTGGGCACCGATTCCAATCTCAGCAATAATAACATTGACATGTTAAAAGAGATGCAGGTCGCCGGTGCATTGCAAAAATTGGCGCATATGGACGCCTCGGTCTTAAAGAGCGAGGAGATTTTGGAGATGGCGACGATCCTTCCCGCGCAGGCGCTGGGGATCGATCAAGAAGTGGGCTCAATCGAGAAGGGCAAGAAGGCCGATATTATCATTCTTGACTTTGACCGCCCGCATCTTTGGCCTTATATGTGTAACGACCGGATCAACAATCTGATCGCCCACATCATTTATTCCGCCTCCGGTGCCGATGTCCACAGCACGATTGTCGATGGGAAGGTGCTGATGGAGAACAGGGAGGTTAAGACCTTGGATCGGAAGCGCATTTATGAACAAGCCCAGGAGATGCTGGAACGTCTCTGCCGGGGAGCCGGGTTGGTTTAAGCGAATACGGGGGTGTCAGGGGGGCGGGGTGCCGCGCTTGTGCGGGCACAAACCTACTGAATCATCATAGTAAAAGTAAGAGGATGGCTTAGAAGAACAAGAAGAACCAATGAGAAGAGGATGTACCAGGACGGTAAGATATGTAAGAAAGAATATACGGCATGAACGCTTAGTCATCGGATATGCAGCGGAATCGTATACCAGAGCGCTTGCTCCCGTCCCCCTGACACCCTCTTCGCTTATCTTCGATTGAGGTGAAATGTTCAGTGAAAATTTTGGGAAAGACGGTTACGGTCAAAAAAACCATTGTCTTTTTGACCGGAATGATCTGCGTGGCCATGGGGATGACCCTGTATGTCCATGCCAACAGCGGCGCGGAGCCTTGGTCGTTGTTTTATGCGGGGGTGAGTATCGCTTCAGGCCTTCCCCTGGGCACAGTGGTACAGCTAACCGGTTTGGTTATGGTGGTTACGGTTTGCTTGGCGGAGCGGGTATTACCAGGTCCGGGTACCGTTGGGTCTTTTGTCGTGATTGGTTTTTTTTCCAATCTCTTTGCGAAACTCGACCTTTCATGGCTGGGTACCGGGCTTTGGTGGGAAGTTCTGGTTTGGGGAGCCGCAACGCTAATGCTCTCCCTCGGCCTGGGCGTATATGTAACGGCGGATTTGGGAGAGGGCAGTATTGAATTGGTGCAATTCTTTTTGGTGCGGAAAATGAAGAGTAATCCGGTTACGGTAAGAATCATTATGGATGGCACCGTATCGTTGGTCGGTTTTTTCCTGGGCGGGCCTTTGGGTGTTGGCACAGTCCTTTCCGCGCTTTCTATCGGACCGTTGCTGGTTTTCTTCGCCAGACTTAGCAGGAGATATATCTTTAACGAGAGTTAATCGAAAAGGGGGAAAAGAATGAATTACGAGATCTTGATTCCGGAAAGAACCATCTGTCGACCCGGTGCGCTACGGGAGATTGGCACCATCATGACACAGGACCGGGCGGGCCAACTTTTTTCCGAGAAGGTTTTCATTGTCACCAGCAGTTTCCTTACGGCTTATGTCGACAGCGCGGTAGCCAGCCTGGAAGCTGAAGGATATATAACAAAAGTCGGGAGTTATGTGGACGTCGAACCGGAAGTGGCTACGATTGACGATTTAACGGCTGAAGCCCGGGAATTTGGTGCCGGGATTGTGGTCGGGAGTGGCGGGGGCAGCGTGCTGGATACCTCCAAAGCGGTGGCTTTAATGTTGGGGAATGAGGGTTCCGTCCGTAAATTTCTCATGGATGAACGGGCCTTTGGCATGTTTGAAAAAAGAGGAGTTTACAGTGTCTGCGTACCGACAACCGCCGGGACAGGCTCGGAAGCATCGCCCTGCTCGGTGATTAAGAATCTGGAAGCAAAGGTTAAACCGAATATGCTGCACCAGTTTCTCCTGGCCGACTTAGCGCTTCTCGATCCCGAGCTGCTGCTTTCCCTCCCCAAACCATTGGTGGCATCGACCGGGTTTGATGCTCTGACTCACGCCGTGGAATCATATGTTTCTTTATGGTCGAACCCGATTACCAGAATGTACAGCATGATGGCGATTAAGTTGGTCAGCGGTAATTTAGAAAAATTCGTTACCGCCGACGACCTGGCGGCGGCCGGTGCCTTGCTGGCCGGGAGTAACCTGGCCGGGACAGCGATGAACGCCGCTACGGGAATGGCCCATGGCATTGGGCAGGCCGTTGGTGCGGTTTATGGCATCGCCCATGGTGATGCGATGGCGATATTATTGCCGATCTCTATGGAACTGAACCTGGATCATGCTGAAAAGGCCTATGCCGAAGTGGCGACGGCGCTGGGAGTTGAAGCAGCTGGCCGCCCGGACCGGGAAGTTGCGCTCGAGGGTATTGCGGAAGTCCGGCGGCTTGCGGCGGCGGTTGGTGTGAAGCAAAGCCTGCGCCAACTGGGAGTGACTTCAAAGGAGCGGTTCCCAGAGGTGCTCCAGAGCGTCCACGATACGATCAAGGAGCCCTATTGTAACCCCCGGCCGCTCAGTGACGATCTGGTTATGGCTGCGCTTGAGAAGGCATTGGGATAATTAAACAAAAGGTAAAATTGTTAGTAGGCGAAAAGACCTAAATGTGACCTAAATGTGGATAAGGGGAGAACTTAAATGAAAATTGCGCTTGGCGCCGATTATTACGCCGGGTTGGCGATGAAAGGTATTCTCAGCCAGTTTTTGCAGGAAAAAGGGTACGAAGTGGTGGACTGCGGTGCCCGTCCGGATCAACCGGTGGATTACCCCCAGATTGCGGTAGCTGTGGCCAAGGCCATCCTGAGCGGGGAATGCGAAAAAGGAATTCTGATCTGCGGGACCGGAATTGGGATTGGGATCGCCGCCAATAAGATCCCCGGGATCATTGCCGCCCACTGTACCGACACCTATTCCGCCAGAATGGCCGCGGAACATAACAACGCCAACATCATCACCTTAGGGGAGCGGATTTCTGGGATCGAAGTGGCCAAGGAGATCGTTGAAACCTGGCTAAAAAGCCGATTCTTAGGCGGACCACATCAGGCTTGTCTAGAGCAGATCAGGGCATTGGAAAAAAGCAGCTAAAGCTGCGGTTCATAGTAGGTACGGTCCTTTAGGGTTTACGACCAGATCTACTTGGGACCCGGCCGCTGCAGTAAGTATCCACAACATAGGCACGCAGAGGAGACAGGAGGGGAAAAATGTCAACCGTAATTGAAGTCAACAATTTCAGTTTCACTTATAAAAATGCCCAACGCAAAGCGGTTAAAGATGTGAGCTTTACAGTTAAAAAAGGAGAATTTTTGGGGATCATTGGACCGACCGGGGCCGGTAAAACCACTATTTGTCGGGGTATTACCGGAATTGTACCCCAAATCTTCCCAGGCAAGTTTGAGGGGGAGATTCTTGTACAGGGTAAACCCACCCAGGAATATTCCATTGCCGAACTTGCGGGAATCATCGGTTATGTGCACCAGGATGCGGAAAGTCAGCTTTTGATGACCAATATTGAAAAAGAGATCGTTTTTCCCTTGGAGAATCTGGGGATCCCGCGGGAAGAGATCAAAGAACGGCTGGAAAGGGCGCTCCGCCTGGTTCATTTGGAGCAATACAGAAACCGGCATCCCTATTACTTGTCCGGTGGGCAAAGGCAACGCGTTGTTCTCGCCACCGCCCTGGCGATGAACCCGGATATTCTCATTCTTGACGAGGCTACTTCCGAGATCGACCCCCTTGGGGCCGAAGAAATAATGGCCGTGGCGCGGGAACTGAATGAGCTGGGTAAGACAATTATCCTGATTGAGCACAACATGGAGGAACTGGCTTTATACGCTGACCGGATTATTGTCCTGGAGGATGGTGTTAAGCTGGCCGAGGGGCCCGCAAAGCAAATTTTGGCCGACAGAGAGATGACCGAAAAGCTGGATTTGTATCCTCCGGAAGTAACCCAACTGGCATTGGCTTTGCTCAAAAAAGGAATCGAACTTGATGATATTCCGGTGGAATTAACCGAGGCCGAAGCACTACTTGGACGGGTTTTGGCTGCCGCCGGGCGGGGAGGTGAATAGAGATGTCGGCAAAAACCGTAGTAGAAGTAAAGAATCTGTCCCATATTTACCAGCCCATGGGTGAGGTGGCGTTGAAGAACGTCGATCTCACAATTAAAGAAGGGGAATTCGTTGCCATTATCGGACAAAACGGTTCCGGTAAGACCACCTTGATTAAGCATCTCAACGGATTATTAAAAGCGACAAAGGGTGAGGTTGTTGTCGGTGGCAAGCTCATAACCGACCAGAAAGTCTCCGATATGGCCCATTACATCGGTTATGTTTTCCAAAATCCCGAACACCAGATTTTCGCCGAAACAGTCGAGGAAGAGGTGGCTTTTGGCCCCAAAAATCTGGGCTTTCCGCCGGAAAAAATCAAAGCAATGGTCGACAAATCCCTGGGAAGCCTTGGTCTTTCCCATCATCGTGAGACGATGCCCTTTATGCTGGGACGCGGGGAAATGCAACGGCTGGCGGTGGCCTCCATCCTCTCCATGGACCCGCAGGTGTTGATTATTGATGAGCCCACTACCGGTCTGGACTGGCATGAATGCGTGCAAGTGATGGATCTGGTTAAGGAGTTGAATGAAAGAGGCCACACCATAATAATGACCACCCATAACATGAGTATCGTTTCGCTCTACGCCAAACGGGTAGTGGTCTTACGGTTGGGCGAGAAGATCTTGGATGGCCCCACGGAGGAGGTCTTTCGGGAGACCGAAATCCTAAAGACGGCTTTTATTAAAGCCCCTCAGATTTTCCGGTTGATGTCAAAATTCCCCGAGATTGAACTGGATAACTACGGTATTGATCATGTCGCCGAAAAGATTTACCACTACATGAAGGGGGCTGAATAGAGTGGCATCGGTAATTCAAATGATGGAAACGGCGAAGACGGTTTCTCCGATACATAAGTTGAACCCTCTTGCCAAGGCCCTTTGGCTGTTGTGTATAATCATGATCCCGATCATTACGTTCAATCCGTTTGTTACTTTACCGATTATTCTTAGCATTTGGCTCCTGGCCATCCCGGCGAAGATCAGGAAGCCGTTTTACTCGAACCTGTTGAAGACCTACCCGGTCCTGATCGGTTTTATCGTGATCATCTGGCCCTTTTTCTACAAAGAGGGTACGCATCTCCTTGTCAATTTGGGCTTTACCCAGATTACTCTGGAGGGCATCTATTTTGCCCTGGCCCAAGGGTTAAGGATTGCCGTGGCTGTTACCGGGTGCCTCTATTTCATTATGGTAACCGACATCATGGATCTGGCTTCAGCCCTGGGTGCGATGTTGCAGCGGCGGTTTAAAATTTCCTATACTGTGCCGTTGATGCTGATCAGTTCTTTTAAATTTTTGCCGGAGTTTATGACCAGTTTCGATGCGATCCGGCAAGCCTTTTTGACCCGCGGGTTTGAGCTGGACAAGGGTGGACTGGGCGAGAGGATTAGGAAGTTTGTTCCGCTTTTTATACCACTCATTGATACCACCCTTAGTAAAGCACAACACATTGCTACGGCGATGCAGCTGAAAGCTTTCGGGATCAAGAAAGAGCGGGTCTTTTTTGTCGAGTACAAGGTTGGGATGGCTGATTATCTCTTTGTCTTGCTGGGAGTTTTAATCGTGGCCTTTGCCATCTGGGCCAATACAATTCCGCTTGGTGGTTTTAGTCTATAATTACTTTACTTATTGCGAATGGAATACTACTCCGTAAAAAAAGAGAGGGGTGCTGTTATGCGATTTAAACCAACTCAGATCGCCCTGGTGATCATCGGCGCGGTTCTCTACGGACTGGCTTGTTTTGCGACCATGGGTATTGCCATCGGGTTTATTACGCTCAGACCGGCGGCATTTATTGCCTGTGCCTGGGGGATTTTCTTCGGCCCCTGGGTCGGCGGATTGGCGGCTGCGATTGGAAACACCTTTATCTCGGACGTCCTTTCCGGCTGGTTTGGCATTGGTGGCGTTGGCGGTTTTGTGGGTAATTTTATGATGGGCTTTTTACCGGCATTACTTGTTAAAAACGTGCATAACTGGAAACAGATCTCCCTATGGTCAGGGCTTTCCGCAGTGGTGTGTGCCTTTTTCATTGCGGGTTGGATGTCATTGATGAAGTTTGCTCCTTTTTGGGTCTTATTTGCTACTGTTTGTGCCAGTAACATCCCGGTGAACGTGATCTGCACGCCGATCGCGGTCAAGTATTTGATTAACAGGGTACAAAAGAGGGGGCTTTACTGGCGAGAAGCAGAAGAGATGTAACTACTAGGGAGGAAAATGTGACAAACCTTTAGTTCACTGGCGCACAGGATGCGCATGAAAGGTTTTGGAGTAGTATTCCGATGAGCAATAGATCGAGAGCTGTCCAGAGGATGGGTTCGCCGTGGGCGCCCCGTCCTCTTGGCGGACTCTCTCCCGCCACCAGCTGTTACATATTAAACGATCATTCGGGGTTAGACCCGATCAACGCGTGCATGACTATGACGGAAGATTGGCGGCTTGAGGAGAAACGGTTGTCGCCTTAAATTAAGGAGGTTTTATTATGTATAATCCGGACTGCGCCATTTTAGGCGGGGATCCGTTTAGCGATATTTTTCGGGGCTTATATGACCTCAAATGTTTCTGGCGGTTGACCGACCCGGACTATTGTCTCTCCGTGATGCGGGGGGCTTATGACGGCGGGTGCCGGGCCGTTGACTATTCCTTCCCCGCAGTGCAGGAGATCTTTCTCCGGTTACAGGATAGTGTGGGCGAGGAGATTACGGGTTATGCGAATCCCACCTATCTACAGGGTGTGAAACTTGGCGGCCGGCCGTTACAATTCTGCCGTGACCGGGTGCTCAAGACAATCGTGGAGGATTTTTTCGAACCGCACCTGGCCCGGATGGTCAAAGAGGATCTCAGGGATAATTCCTGTATGGTCTTTGGATATGACGAAACTGCAGAAAAACTAGGGGAAAAGGAGATCAAAGGGATCTACCTTGACGAGGAGGCTTTTACCAAGCGGTTGCGGGGACTCGACGCCTGTAAGTATGTGATGATCGGCGGAACAGATGCGGATTGGCTTTTCTCTCTACATAGACCCGATCTAATCCAGGAGATGGCCGAAATTGTCAGGGCCAACGGAAAAACCCCCTTGTTAATCTGCCATTATGCCTCCACTGTCCTCCCGGAAGCGGAGAGAATGAAACTGGATGTCGAAGGGTATTTTCTCCCGATCAACAAGCAATGGTCCTGGTTTTCCAAGGAAGCGACAGTCAAGGCGATTAAGGCCTGTACTAAGCCGGTCATTGCTTTTATGGCGTTCGCCTCCGGCGGTCTCAAAAAAGATCTCCCCGGCGCCTTGGATTACCTAAAAAATGAGGTCGGGGTCAGCGGGATCCTGTACGGGACCAGCAAGCCTGAGAATGCCCGTAAAACTGCGGAGCTGATTATGGGGGTATATAACGGCTAGTATTGGAAGACTTGTTTTATTCAAAAACACTTCTTTCTCCGCTCATGGTACTGAAGCGAACAGACCACTGAAGGAATTATGGTCGGTGCATTGAAAGATAATACTTGACAACCCACTGGTAATTTGGTAAGCTGAATGCGATTTTATCTAAAATCATCGAAACTAAAAATGCGAGGAACGGGACAACACATCGCCAGACTGGTTGCGACAGAGAGCTGTTGGTTGCTGCGAAACAGTGCGCCGCGGCGTTGTGAACTCCCCCGGGAGCAGTCATCCGAAAGCCCGGTTCAGTCAGGAAAACTGGGCAAGTAAGTGTGAACGGGTTTCTCGCCGTTACCAAGAGAGGACATTCATCTTTAAAGTTACTTTGTTACTTTAAAGATCGATGTTGCAAAGTGGGTATTTTCGTACCAAAAAGAGTGGTACCGCGGAAGTAAAACTTTCGTCTCTTGCAGTGATGCAAAGACGAAAGTTTTTTTTATGAGGAGGAGATTGGAATGAAAATTGCCTTTTCTACTTTGGGCTGTCCTGACTTTGGCTGGACCGATATTTATGCAATGGCGAAGGATTTCGGTTTCGATGGGATTGAGATCCGGGGTTTAGGCAAGGATATCTTTGCCGTCAAGGCGCAGCCTTTCACCGAAAGCCAGCTCCCGGCGACGGTTGAGCAACTGGCCCGGCTGGACTTGGAGATCCCCTGCCTCTCTTCAGGCTGTTGTTTGAAATTCCCGGAGCAGGCGGAGGCAAATCACCAGGAGATCGTGGAGTATATCACGCTCGCCGCTAAGCTTGGGACGGCTTATGTCCGGATTTTGGCGGACCAGGAGCCCTACCCGGTGGATGCGGTGGATGATACGGTTGTTTTAGAGGCTCTCCGCCGTCTGGTTCCCGTGGCCGAGGCCAAGGGGGTAACCCTCCTTGTCGAAACGAACGGGGTTTACGCCGATACTAACCGGCTGCGTAATCTCCTGAACCAAGTGGGGAGCGATGCGGTGGCCGCCCTGTGGGATCTGCATCATCCTTACCGCTTTGCCGGCGAAAAACCGGAGACCACCGTCCAAAACCTGGGCGCTTATATCAAATATGTGCACATTAAGGACTCCGTGGTTGAAGGCGGTGCGGTTAAGTACAAAATGATGGGCGAGGGCGACCTGCCCATTGACGCAATGATGCGGGCGCTGCGCTCGATCAACTATGAAGGTTATATCTCCCTGGAATGGGTTAAACGCTGGGCCCCGGAGCTTAGCGATGCCGGGGTGGTCTTCCCCCATTATGCCAATTTCATGGAGCCGTACCTAAAGAGGCAGACGGTGCGCGGTCGGCTCTTTGATAATAAGACGAAGACCGGGAAGTACGTTTGGGAGAAAGATACCCTTATTGATCTGACTTTTCCCCAAGTACTGGACCGGATGGTGGAGGAGTTTCCACACCAGTACGCCTTCCGTTATACGACCATGGATTACACCCGGACCTACGCCGAGTTTCGGGAGGATGTGGATACCTTCGCCCGTTCCCTGATTGCTTTGGGGGTGAAGCCCGGTGACCATGTGGCGATCTGGGCGACCAACGTTCCCCAGTGGTTTATTACTTTTTGGGCCACCACCAAGATCGGGGCGGTTTTGGTGACGGTCAATACCGCCTATAAAATTCATGAAACCGAGTATCTGCTCCGCCAGTCGGACACCCACACGCTGGTCATGATCGATGGTTATAAGGACTCGGACTACGTGGCGATTATGAAGGAAATCTGTCCGGAACTGGAAACCACCGAGGCGGGTCGGCCGTTGTATGCGAAGCGTTTACCCTTTCTGCGGCATATCATCACCATCGATTCCAAACAGCCGGGTTGTCTGACGTGGGAGGAAGCCTTGGCCCTGGCGGAACGGGTGCCCCGCATGGAGGTTGAGCGGCGAGCCATGGCCGTGGGGCGGCATGATGTTTGCAACATCCAGTACTCCTCGGGGACGACCGGTTTCCCCAAGGGTGTCATGCTGACCCACTATAATGTGGTGAATAACGGGAAATGCATCGGTGACTGCATGGATCTGTCCACCGCCGACCGGATGTTGGTGCACGTCCCGATGTTCCAT
>JAAZDX010000221.1 GCA_012512605.1 Bacillota bacterium | reverse complement strand
TCCGGTCCGCAATCTTACTAGCGACCAGGAATCCTTCTTCCCCACCTAGCTCCCGAAAGACATTGACCATGGCCTCCAGTTCCGAGTAGGAAAGGGAATCAAGGGCGATCTTGACATTGGTCTTAAGCTGTAAATCCGCATCCGCTTGTCCCGCACTTTTGGCTTTGATCAAAACCCCGGCCACCAGTGCCGCCGTCTCCGCTAACAATAGTTCTTCCTCTTTAAGCTTTCCCCTTTTGGTCAGGATCAGGTTTCCGACCCGTTCTCCCTCAAACTGCAAGGGGTAGACCGTCATCGTAATGTCCTGGGGGTAACAGTTTTCCTCACTAAAGAGGCACACTTCCAAAGGAAGATCGATCGCGGGCTGGAAGATAAAGGCCAACCTCTGTTGAAACTGGGGGTTTAACTTGACCGGGTCTATCTTTTTGGTACAATCTTCTCCTTCCCCACAGTGGAAGGCAATGATCTCCCCGCCGTTATCCACCATATAAACATTGCTCTGGAGGATCTCACTCATACTGCGCGCCGCTGTCGTTAAGTCTTCAGTCGCTCCTTTTTTCTCTACTAATGCTCTCATCCGCCGAATGTTTTCAAGTTTGCCCATTTCATACTCTCCTTATCTTAGTTTACAAGATATATCGGCTTAAATCTGTTGTCTTCAGGATGGGATCCAGCCGTTCCCGCACGAAGTTTTCATCAATCCAGCCCGTCTTGCCTTTGTATTCAAAAGCCCGGAAAGAGATGTCCTCAAGGACCTGCTCTAAAATGGTGTATAACCGGCGCGCACCAATGTTTTCGTTTTCCTTGTTCAACTGGTAAGCAAGCTCCGCCAAAGTTTTGATGGCTTCTTTGGTAAATTCCAGGTGCAATCCCTCGCTTTCTAAGAGCGCTTTTTCTTGCCGCAAAAGCGCGTTCTCCGGTTCCACCAAAATCCGCTCAAAATCCTCGATCGTCAGCGACTCCAGTTCAACCCGGATCGGAAAACGACCTTGAAACTCTGGAATTAAGTCGGAAGGCTTACTAACATGAAAAGCTCCGGCCGCGATGAAAAGAATGTAATCGGTTTTAATCGGTCCGTATTTTGTCCAAACGGTGGTGCCCTCAACAATGGGGAGGATATCCCGTTGGACCCCTTCCCGTGAGACGTCGGGCCCGTTTTCACCGTGGCCACCAACGATCTTATCGATCTCATCAATAAAGACGATCCCCGATTCCTCCACTTTTGTTGTGGCTTCCCGGTAGACGTCATCCCAATCGATGAGTTTTTCGGTCTCCTGCTGGATCAGGATCTCTCGGGCCTCGGCCACAGTAACTTGGCGCAAGCTCACTTTTTTCGGCAGCATCGCCGAGAAAAACTCTTGGAGCCCTTGGCCAATTTCATCCAGTCCACCCAAGCCAACCATGCTGGAAGGGACCGGTGGGGTTTCGGCGACCTCAATCTGTACAATCTCTTGTTCGAGTTCTCCCCGCCGGTAGCGTTCTTCAAGTGCCTCGAGGCTAACCTGATCCTCCGGGGCGGGAGCAGATGGAGCCGTTTTTTCTCCGGTAAAAACCCCGAAAAGGTCAAAGGGATTCTTGGCCGGACTCGGCTTTTCCATACCGGACAGAATCCGCAGCAGACGGCGCTCCGCATTGGCCCGCGCCTTTTCCCGCAGGGCAGCAGTTTTTTCTTCCTTTATCATTCGAACGGCGGTCTCCGCTAGATCTTTAATGATCGACTCCACATCCCGTCCGACATAACCTACTTCCGTAAACTTCGTCGCTTCTACCTTAATAAAG
>JAAZDX010000220.1 GCA_012512605.1 Bacillota bacterium | reverse complement strand
GCCTTGGCGTCAAGAGGAGATTACCCTTAAAGGGCACGCTATTGAGTGCCGGATTAATGCGGAAGACCCGACGAAAAATTTCTTGCCCCAGCCGGGGATGATCGAATTTTACCATGCGCCCGGCGGTCCGGGGATCCGGGTTGATAGCGCTGCTTATTCGGGATGTTTAATCACCCCCTATTATGATTCGATGGTGGCCAAGTTGATCGCTTGGGGAGAAACCCGGGAGGAAGCAATCGCCCGGATGATCCGGGCTTTGGAAGAGGTTGAGGTGGAAGGAATTCCGTCGACGCTCCTTTTCCACTTGGAGATTCTTTACCATCCCGACTTTGTTAAGGGTGAATTTACGACGGATTTTGTCAATAACTTGATAAACGAGTTGCAACTGGAATAAAATCTAAGGAAGCTTTTTTACGGTGCAAGATAAAAGCCCGCAGTAAGTGGGTGCGAAGATAACTACTGATGGAGGTGGCAGGAGTGGCCAGAGATTTTAATCCCGAGCATGAGTGGGATGAAAAAAACGGTTCGATTCGGATCGCCAATGAAGTGGTGGGTGTAATCGCCGGCCTTGCGGCCATGGAAGTGAAGGGCGTTTACGGGATGAGCGGCGGTATGGTGGACGGCATTACCGAGTTGTTAAAGAAGAAGAATCTGGCAAAAGGGGTCCGGGTGGAAGTCGGCGAGAAAGAAGCGGCGATTGATCTTTCGATCATTGTTGAATACGGATCTAAAATCCCTGAGGTGGCAGTGGCCGTCCAGGAAAATGTTAAGCGGGCAATTGAGAGTATGACCGGACTCGTGGTGGTAGAGGTTAATGTCCATATCCAGGGGGTTGAATTTCAACAGGAAGAACCCCTGCCGGAGGAAAAACGGGTAAAATAAATTGGGGGCAAGGAGGTAAGAAGCGGATGAAAATATCTTACCGTTTGGTTATTATCGTTAGTTCCTTGGTGATGCTGGTGCTCTCCATCTTTTTCTTCGGCCTGTTGCTTGGTGAAGACGTGTTTCGTGTTGTCGGGATGCTGACTACGGGCGAATTGGGTAAGGTTTTTAAACTCATTGCTTTTCTCTTCTTCTTTGTCTTCTTCGTGTTGTTGTGGATGGCTGGGTTACATACGAAAAAGGAACTCAAGACGATCATCCACGAGACGGAGCTCGGTGAGATCCGCGTTTCTTCACCAGCAGTGGAAGCCTTGGCCTTACGGGCCGTGAAGAAGATCAGGGGTGTAAAAGAAGCTGAAATCAGGGCGTTAACGGAAAACGAGCGCCTCAGCTTTCAGGTGGAGATTGTCAGTTCCCCCGATATTAGTATTCCGCAGTTAATTTACGAGATTCGGGAAGAACTGCGCGAGTATATCCACGCGACGCTCGGGATCCCGGTGAACAACGCGGAGGTAACTGTGACGAAAATCTCAACGGAGCCGCGGGCGCGGGTGGAATAAGGAGGAGGAGCAATGGCAGAGAAGGATAATCAACAGCTTTTAGAGTTGTTCTTAACCTATAAAGGACGGATCTTTTCTTCGGCTCTTGGGGTTGTGACTGGCATTTTAGTCCTCTGTCTGGGTTGGATCAAAGCCTTGTCCTTTGCCTTTTGTGTCCTGGTCGGGTATCTGGTCGGGAAAAGGTTTGATAGCGGTGATGAGTTGAGACTTCCTAAACTAAGAGGGCTCTTCCAAAGACGACGAATTTATTGACTTATCGACTTGAGGTTGAAAACAGATGGGAAGACGCTTAGCAAGAGAATTAGCATTCTATGTGTTATTCCAGTATGATTTAGGTCGGGTGTCCTGGCCGGATGCTGTCCGGTGGTTATTAGCCGAAAATGAACTTTCCCCTGATGCCGTCACTTTTCTCCAGGAGATTGTGGCGGACGCCATCGCGAAACTGGAGGAGATTGATGGTATTTTGCGCCATTATTCTCAGGACTGGCCCCTGGCGCGAATGGCCACTACCGACCGGAACATCTTACGCTTGGCGGTCTATGAGCTGTTATACCGCAGTGATATTCCGGTGGAAGTAACGGTGAATGAGGCGGTAGAAATGGCGAAAAAATTCGGAGATGAGGATTCCGGGAAGTTTGTGAACGGGGTTTTAGGAACCGTCATCCGTGCCGTCCGTAAAATGGTGGAGGTACCCGCAAAGGTTGACGGGGGGACAGATGAATAGTTATTACCTTGGCTTAGATACGAGCTGTTATACAACATCATTAGCGATAACAGATGCGGCGGGGCGGATCCTTCAGGACGAGCGCCGGATCTTAACGGTGGAAAAGGGGGCAAAAGGGCTTCGACAATCGGAAGCCCTTTTCCAACATTTAAAGAATCTTCCAGATTTGGTGGAAGCGGCCGCTGCCTTCCGGCCAATAAAAGGCGTGGCGTACGCGGCACGCCCGCGGCCAGTGGAAGGGTCCTATTTGCCGGTCTTTCTGGCGGGCGCCAATATTGCCCGCGTGATTGCTGCTACGGCCGGCGTACCACTGCTGGCCTCTTCGCACCAGGAAGGACACATCCGGGCGGCTTTGGCCGACGCGGGGCTACACAGCGACGCCTTTCTGGGGCTCCATCTGTCGGGGGGGACAACGGAGCTGCTAGCCATCGAAAGGAAGGCGGGCGGTTTTGCCGTTAAGCTACTGGGCGGTACTTCCGACTTGCATGCGGGACAAATGGTCGATCGGATCGGGGTGGCGATGGGTTTGCCCTTTCCGGCCGGTCCCCACTTGGAGGCCTTGGCGCAGGAGGGACAAGCAACCCTGAAGCTTCCGGTGGCCGTTCAGGGTTTAACGGTCAGTTTTTCCGGGCCAACCTCGGCGGCCTTACGTTTATGGGAGAAAAAGCCGGCCCCCGCCGATCTGGCGCGGGCGGTCTTGGACTGCCTGGTTGAAACGGTCTTCCGCCTCGTCAAGGCCGGAGTGGCCACCGGCGAACCGGGGTGCCGCGAAGTTTTGCTATTCGGGGGGGTTGCCAGCAACTCCTACCTGCGCCGGGAGCTTCAGGCGCGGGTGGCCGGTTTGGACCAAGGGGTTAAGGTGTATTTTGGTAAAACCAAGTTATCGGCGGATAATGCAGTGGGTTTGGCGTTGCTCGCAGGCGATTACTTTGAATATACTTTTTCTCAAAACCAACTTAGCGAACCAAAGCAACGTCAATCTTGAGCCTGGCGCTTTGCCCCAGTGCGCCGCTGCTCATGCCGTCTGCCAACCATCTAGTAAAGATAATGCACTACTCAGTGGGGGCTAATTGGTAGCCAGGGCGGGCGAATCGGCGTCGGCGCTGCGAAGGGAGGAACAGACCATGGAGAAGATGCTAATTATTGATAGCCATAGTTTGGCGCACCGCGCCTTCCATGCCTTAAAGGACACGAATATGCGGACAAAGGAAGGGCTGCCCACCAGCGCGGTGTACGGGGGGGCTTCGATGGTCCTTCGTTTACTGGAGGACGAGCAACCCACCTATTTGGTGGTGGCCGAAGATCTGGGAAAAACATTCCGGCACGAAGTCTATGCCGATTATAAAGGGACCCGGAAGGAGCTGGACGAGGACCTTCTGGTCCAATTTCCATATATTAAAGAGTTTTACGAGAGTATGGGGGCGTCGGTAATTGGGGTGACCGGGTATGAAGCCGACGATGTGATCGGCACGATGGCCCGGGCGGCGCAGAAAGAAGGGATTCCGGTCTGTATTGTTACCGGGGATCAGGATGCCTTTCAATTGATCGAGGACGGGGTCTGTGTTTATTACACCCGGCGCGGGATCACCGATCTTGTGCGCGCCACTGCCGATTATATCCAGAAGAAATACGGATTGACGCCCCGGCAGTGGGCAGATTTTAAGGCGTTGAAAGGAGACCCCTCCGATAATATTCCCGGGATCCCCGGGATTGGGGACAAAACAGCGACCAAACTGTTGAACGTCTTTGATAATCTCGAAGCGATGCTGGCCCACCCGGAGAAGATTGAGAATGAACGCTTGAAAAAGCTGATTATAAACCACCGTGATGACGCGCAGCGTTGGCGGGAACTGGTGACGATTAAACGGGACGTTCCGCTGCCGGTGGATCCGGCGGCGTGCCGTTTTAACTTCGATGCGCCGCGCCTGGCGGCCTTCTTCCGCAAGATGGAATTTCGAAGCCTCCTGGGCCGGGTAGAAGCTAAAGCGCCGGGGGTAGCGCAGGTTGAGGTCGGGGTGGTTTTAACCCCGGAAGCCTCCATCCTTACCGGGGATGACCTTCCGGCTTTTTTGGAAGGCAGCGCTCGGCAGCCCATAGCTTTGCAGTTTCTGGCGGCCGAAGCCACCTGGCAGCGGGGGGAAGTCCTCGGGGTTGCTTTTTCGAAAGCCGAGGATCAGCATGGCTATCTGCCGCTGGGCCCTGATGTGGAATCCTGGCCGGAACCGTTGGTCCGCTGGCTAGCCGATCCGCAGGCCCCGAAACTGGCCAATGACGCGAAAACCCAGATGGTTCTGGCCGACCATTACGGGTACCCCTGGGCAGGCCTTGCTTTTGATACCTTGATCGCCGCCTATCTGGTCAGCGGTGGCCGGTGGCAGCTAACCCTGGAGAATACGGTCCAGACCTTACTCGAGCTTGAGCTGCCACCCTTACAGGATGCCAAGGGGAAGAAGCGGGAGATCCTTGCTTTACCCACCGATTGGACGGAAGCGGATTTAGCCACGGCCGGGGTGCGGCGGTCGGCAGCCCTTCTTAAGCTCCATCCGGTTCTACAGACCGAGATCGAGCAGCTCGGGGTCGAGGAACTCTTTTATGAGGTAGAGATGCCGTTGGTCCGGATCTTGTTTGCCATGGAAAAAGCGGGTGTGAAGGTCTCCCCGGAGCAACTGGCCACCCTCCAAGCAAATTATGCCCGCTGGATCGGCGAATTGGAGACCGAGATTTATCAGTTGGCGGGGGAAGAGTTTAATATCTCTTCGCCGAAACAGCTCGGGGTAGTTCTCTTTGAGCGACTCGGTCTTCCGGTGGGGAAACGGACCAAGACCGGTTATTCGACGGATGCCGAAGTCTTGGAAGAACTGGTCGACAAACATCCGATCGTCGAGAAGGTGCTGGCTTACCGTGGTTTGATGAAGTTGAACTCCACCTATGTGGAAGCCCTTTTGGGGCTGGCCAATCCGCCCGGTTACCTGATTCATACGACTTTTAACCAAGCGGTGACCGCCACCGGGCGGTTGAGCAGTACCGATCCTAATCTGCAGAACATTCCGGTGCGCAGTGCGGAAGGGCGGGAGATCCGCCGTTGCTTTATTCCGCGCGCGGAAGAGACCGTTCTTCTTTCGGCCGATTATTCCCAGATTGAATTGCGGCTGTTGGCCCATTTTGCCGCCGATGAGAAGTTGCTCACTGCTTTTCGTAGTGATGAAGATGTGCACCAACGGACGGCGGCGGCGATCTTTCATGTCCCGCCGGACCAGGTTAGCTCCGAGTTACGGGCGCGGGCCAAAGCGGTCAATTTCGGAATAATTTATGGGATTAGCGGGTTCGGCCTGGCAAAAGGGACCGGGGTCTCCCGTCAAGAGGCGGAAGCATTTATCGACGCTTATTTCGCTCAGTACCAAGGGGTAAAATCCTATCTGGAGGAGTCGATCGCCACGGCCAAAGAGGCCGGTTATGTGAGTACGATCATGAACCGGCGGCGGTACTTGCCCGATCTTAAAGCCCGCAATTTCCAGCGGCGCTCCTTTGCCGAACGGATGGCACGGAATACGCCGATCCAGGGTTCGGCGGCCGATCTGATTAAACTGGCGATGGTGCGGGTGGAGGCGCGTTTACGCAAAGAGAAGCTCCCCGCGACCCTGCTTTTACAGGTCCATGACGAATTGCTCGTCGAGGTGGACCGGGCCGCCCTTCCGGAGACGGAGAAGGTCCTGCGTGAAGAGATGGAAAAGGTCTTTGATCTACGGGTACCATTGGTTGTTGATCTAAAAAGTGGCGATAATTGGGGTGATTTATAGGGATGCCGGAATTACCTGAAGTCGAAACAATCCGCCGGTCTTTGCTGCCGTTGGTGCAGGGGGCCGTGATCGATCAGGTCCAGGTCTTTCTGGAGAAGGCGGTAAAGCCCGGCCCGGCCGAATTTGAAGCGGGGCTAGCCGGACGGCAGATCACCGGCATACAACGGCGGGGGAAGTACCTGCTGTTTGAGTTGGATAGTGGGCAGCGTTTGGCCATCCACCTCCGGATGGCCGGACGTCTGGTCTGGCAAAACAGGGCGACCACCTTGGCAAAACATACCACGTTGGTCATGGATTTTCAGGACGGAAAGAGCCTCCATTTTGTCGATCCCCGTAAATTTGGTACCGCCGTGTTGTTTCCACCGGCGGCTCCGCCGGCCGGTCTGACCGCACTGGGTTTGGAACCGTTAACAACGGAGAAGGAAGCGCTTTTGGCTGCTTTAAAAGAGGCGGCGGCCCGGCGTTCCGGACCGGTGAAGGGCCTTCTTTTGGACCAGCGGATCCTGGCCGGTTTGGGTAATATATACGCTGATGAGGTTTTGTTTGCAGCAGGGGTTTCCCCTCTGCGTCCGGCCCGGGAGGTAACAGCGGCCGAATGGGAGAAGATTTACGGATCGATCGTGCGGATCTTAAATAAAGCTTTGGCCTACCGGGGGACTTCCCAGCGGGATTATGTGGACGGGCGCGGAGAAGCCGGCGAATTTCAGCACCATTTAAAGGTTTATGGGCGGAAAAAGGAACTCTGTCTCGACTGTGGTGCGCCACTTGTTTACGCCCGTGTTGCCGGCAGGGGGACCCATTACTGTCCAACCTGCCAAAGTTAGACGCCACACTGGCGACCGTATGTCGCCCGCGAAAGCAAGATTAGTTTCACGAAGGCAGTTAATTTAAAGCCGAGTGAGTGACCAATCTCCTGCAGGATGAAACAGAAGACAGGTGGGGGGCAAGCTCCGAAGGCGCGCAGCAGCAGGTCTTATTAATGGTGCTCTAGCACCGGGAGAATCTTTGAAGATCGTAGATAACCCCCAAGGGAGAAGGAAAAGGGATGGGAAAAGGTTTCGTGATTGGCCTGACCGGAGGGCTGGGGACCGGTAAAACAACGGTGGCGCGGATTTTACAAGAACTGGGTTTGACGGTGATCAATGCGGACCAGATCGGGCACCAGCTGCTACTACCGGGGACGGAAGTGTATGAACAAGTGAAGCAGGCCTTTGGGCCCGAGATAATGGACGCGGTGGGGCGGATCGACCGGCAGGCCTTGGGGCGGATCGTTTTCGACGACCCGGAAAAGCGTCAACGCTTAAACGACCTGACGCACCCGGCGATTATTGCCCTGATTAAGGCAAAGGTGCAAGCGTTAAAGCAGGCGGGAAAGGATGTAGTCGTTGAAGTTCCACTCCTGTTCGAAGCGGGTCTGGAAGCAAAGGCGGAGACCGGTTTCGACGAGATCTGGGTGGTTGCGGCTTCCCCCGCAGTCCAGTTGGCGCGGGTACAGGCCCGGGACGGGTTGGGAACGGAAGAGGCCCGGCGGCGGATTGGGGCGCAAATGCCGCTTCGGGCGAAGATTGCCCGGGCCGATGTGGTTATTTACAATGATGGCACTGAACTGGAATTAAGGGAGGAAGTGGAACAGATCCTCGTGGCGCGGAAACGGGCGCATATTTCCCCTGCCGACGCATAGGATGGACTTAGGTTCTGAGCGGGTGGTGAAGAGTATTTTTTTCATAATTAAAAAACGCCATCTTCGGTTCCTCCTTTTTTTTCTGCTGACCCTGTTGGGAGTGGTGCTCCATAAACCAGTGGGTCGCTTGGTGTACCCTTTTCCCTATCGGGAAGAGATCGAATTACGGTCGGAGTACGCCGGGGTCGATCCCCAACTGGTAGCCGCTTTAATCTATGTGGAAAGTAAGTTTGACCCCAAAGCCCGGTCGACGAAGGGGGCCCGGGGTTTGATGCAGATCATGCCGGAGACGGCGGCTTGGGTCGGTACGCAAAAGGGCCTTGTTTTAGAGGAGGAAGACTTGGACCGGCCGGAGGTTAATATTCCGATTGGGGTCTGGTATCTGGGTTACTTGTTCCGAGAGTTCAACGGGGAGCGGGTTTTGGTCCTGGCTGCTTATAATGCGGGCGGCGAGAAGGTTAGGGCCTGGCTCGCTTCCGGGGTCTGGACCGGGCGGGTTGATGATCTGCACCGCATCCCTTATCTGGAGACCAGGCGCTATGTGGCGAAGATCATGCGGACCTACTATTTATACCGGTATTTATACAATCATCGTGCGTGAGTTGAATATCACTGCCGGGACCAAATGCGCCTTGCCCTACTTGCTCCTAATGCCGCGAGCCAACTCAATGAAGCCTGGCTGCCAACTATCCGGCAAGGTGCACCCCGGCGCGTCGGGGTAAAGCGCCGGGCTTAAGATTGACGTTTGTTTAGATCGTTAGGTTGGCGATAATACTTAATTGAGTCTTAATTGTACGTTCTGCTAAACTTTCCTGGAAATACATGCTCGAAACAATATTTTTCAGACAGTCGTTCATGCCGACTACCACCCGTGTTATACTCGGTCCCGGCTGGATAAGTGAGGGTAAGGCGAGCAGTGTACTGTTTTTGCCGGATTGTTGACAGGCGGCATGGGAAGGTTTAGATGTGACAGCGCGCGCCGGTCCGGGTGACCAGTGCCGAGCGATGAGCGACAAGTGCCGAGTTACGAGTGCCGAGCGACGAAGATCGAGTGACGAGAGGATGGACAAGCAAGGATGGAAGGGACGAAGATTGGTTGGGTTTCTTTGGGTTGCCCCAAAAACCAGGTCGATACCGAATACATGATTGGTTTTACGGAAAAAGCCGGGTTTGAAAGGACCGTAAATCCAGAGGAAGCCGATGTCCTGGTGATTAACACCTGTTCGTTTATTGAGTCGGCGACGCAGGAGTCGATCGATACGATCTTGGAGTTTGCCGCTTATAAGCAGAATCGTTGTCGTTTGTTGGTGGTCACTGGTTGCCTGCCCCAAAGGTACCAGCAGGAACTGGTGAAGGCCCTGCCAGAGGTGGACCTCTGGCTTGGGACGGGCGAGTATGCACGCCTGCCGGAGTTACTGGCGGCAGCGTTGGATAAAAAGGGTGCGGCCCGGTTTATAGCGGACGCGCCGGCGGGTTGGTTGCCACCTAATCTAACCGACCGGCCGCTGACCACCCCGCCCCATTATGCCTATGTCAAGATTGCCGAGGGTTGTAATCACCACTGCCTGTACTGCATTATTCCCAAGCTCAAGGGGGAGTACCGTAGCCGAAAACCGGAGAGCATCATTGCGGAAGTAGAGAATCTGCTTGCGCGGGGCGTGAAGGAGATCAATCTGGTGGCGCATGATACAACGGCCTACGGTACCGACGCTTCTGGGGCATTTAACCTTAGCTACTTACTTTCCCGCCTGGACCAGTTGGAGGGGGATTTTTGGATCCGGCTTTTCTATACCTATCCGTCGCTGATCAATGATGAACTCTTGCGGACGATTCGAGATTCCAAACATATCTGCCACTATCTGGACATCCCTTTACAGCATGCGAGCACCGCGGTGCTGAAACGGATGGGCCGCCGGAGTACAGAAGGGGAAATCCGGGATGTAATTGGACGGGTGCGCCATTTTCTCCCAGAGGCGGCGCTGCGCTCCACCTTTATCGTGGGCTACCCGGGGGAAACGGAGGAAGATTTTGAGGAACTGTTGGCTTTCATGACCGACGTGCGTCTGGATTGGGTGGGGGTCTTTCCCTATTATCGGGAGGAGGGAACGGCCGCCGCCCGCTTGCCGGAGCAAGTCCACCCGTCTACCAAAAAACGGCGGGCTCGTATGGTTTTACAGCAGCAACAAGGCCTTTCTTTAGCAAATAACCAGGCGTTAATCGGCCGGGAATTGTTGGTTTTATTAGAAAAGGAGAAGGCAACGGGGTGTTGGGAAGGCCGGTCGTACCGGGAGGCCCCCGCGATCGATGGGGTGGTGAAGGCGCAAGTTTCCGCGGACCAAAGGGCTCAGCTCGCCCCGGGTTGTTTTGTCCAGGTCGAAATTACCGGGGCCGGCCCCTATGAACTTGAGGGTAAAATAAAAATGAACTGCTAAAGGATATTCCCAACCCAATGTCGAAGATTGTAAAAATCCGGGATTACTTAAATTGTGGTGATAACAGATGAAAATAGCCGATTATCTAACGCTCTCCAGAATCATTCTGACACCGGTCTGTCTATTTTTCCTATTCATCCCAATGGAGCATAAAGAGATCTACGCGGCCACGATCTTCATATTGGCCGCTTTGACCGATGGTTTAGATGGTTATGTGGCCCGCCGCCGCAAGGAGTCCAGTGCTTTTGGGAAGTCTTTTGACCCCATTGCTGATAAAATTCTGATTGGCGGTGCCTTGTACAGTCTCTTTATGTTGGGTAAGGTCAGCGGTTGGGTCGTTGCGGTCATCCTCGCTCGGGAGGTCTTAATCACTGCCTTGCGTTTTAAAGCACAGAAGCGCGGGCTGTCGGTGGCGGCGGGGATTTGGGGTAAGGTGAAGACTTTTTCCCAAATCATTGCCATTACGATGGTTATCCTTTCGGTGCCAGGCGCGCAAGTGGTGCTCTATATCGCGGTCTTCTTAACCGCCTTTTCGGGCCTTGATTATCTCTGGAAATGGAAAAAGGTGCTTTTACCGCAAAAAAAGGACCCTAAAGATTGAAAAAGGTTTTAGTATGACGCAAGAGGGCGGCTTTGAAATTGCCAACTATTGGTAGATACTCGCCGGTAGCCGGATCAATCCGGTACCGGTTTTTTATTTTCTCTTCCTCGGTCCGGAGGGTTTTTAGGGCATCGACCAGCTGATCGATCTCGGTTTTGGTGTTGTAAAAACCAAAGCTGATCCGGACCATCCCCGGGAGGAGACATTTTTTGCCCATCTTTGCTAGTTTTTCCGCAGAAATAATTTCGGCTTCGGATAATCCTAAAAGGTGATGGACATAGGGACGGGCGCAAAAACAGCCGTGCCGGACACCGATTCCCGCCTCAAAAGACAGGTAAGCGGCGACTAAACCATGGGGGATACCCTCCAAATTGAAGGAGATCACCCCGACACGGGGGTAACGCTCCGGCGGCGGTCCATACAGCGTAAGGCCAGGAACCGTTTTCAGCCGATTATAGGCGTATTTGGTTAGTTTCGTCTCATAGGCGACCAACCGCGGAAAATTATTCCGGGCCAACCAGCGTAGGCCAACGGCCAGGGCGAGGACACCGATGAGATTGGGGGTACCCACTTCTTCCCGGTCGGGGGGAGGGGCAAAAACGATTTCTCCGCGGGAAACAGCGATGACAGTACCACCCCCAACTTGGTCCGGGGTCCCGTCCTGAAAAGCGGCGCGCGGTCCGATGAGGACACCGGAGCCAAAAGGGGCATATATTTTGTGCCCGGAGAGAGTTAAAAAAGCGATGGGGACGGGTCCCGCCTGCATCTTGATGGGATAATGGGGGGCCAGTTGGGCGGCGTCGACGACCAGTTGCGCACCATAATGCTGGGCGAGTTCGGCGATGGTTTGGATGGGGTTGATGATGCCGGTGACATTAGAAGCGCCGCAGACCGTGACGAGTTTGATGGCGCGACGCGCCATTTTCAATTTCCTTTCGAGGTCGGCCAGATCAAGACAACCGTCTTTGGTGAGCTCGATAAACTGGGCTTGTTTTCGTAACCGCCAGGGTAGGTCGTTGGAATGGTGCTCCATCCAGGTGGTTAGGACTTCTGCTTTGTCTAGGGGCAGGCGTTTCGAAAGTTTGTTAAGGCCTTCGCTGGCATTCTTGACAAAAAGGGCAATGTATTGATCCGCCGGGGCGCCAAAAAAATCCAGCGCAATCCGGCGGGCTTCCGCATAGACCTCGGTGGCGAGTTGAGATTTGTAACCAAAGCCCCGGTGGACACTGGAATACCAGGGTAGAAAGGCCTGGACAGCCTGGACGACGGCGAAAAGCGGCGGCGTGGTGGCCGCATTGTCCAGATTGACATAAGGCTGCTTGGTGCCATCGCTTAAAGGGATCTTGGTGTCAAGTCCGAGGATCTCCGTACGTATTTGGTCATGCCATTTTTTCTCCATCGTGTGGCCTCCCCGCCTTTTTTCAAAATATACTATGCCTAAGGTAAAGGGGTTGTGAAGGGTTACCAACGGCGGGATCTTCCGCCGCATTTTCCAGCGAAAACGCCGTTTAACCTCATGTTTAGCTGGGCAGATTACAAATAGACCATTTAGAAAGGAGGTTCAAAAAATGGCTGCCGGTCAAAAAAGTAATACTCTTGTTTATGCCCAGGCGAAAAAGGCGTTGGACCAGATGAAGTACGAGATCTCCAAAGAACTGAATATTGACACTTCCCCGATCCAAGGCGACTACTGGGGGTATATGACGGCTCGTGATTGTGGTGCGGTTGGGGGTCATATGGTTAAGAGGATGATTGAAGCGGCGGAAAGAACCCTTTCCCAACAGGCAGTATCGAACGTTCAAGCCGGGTTCCGCGCCGGATTGGCTAACCAGCAAAATCAGAACACGACTAATCCGAACTTAAATCTGAACACGCTTGATCAACACTATTAAAGCTTTTTCATTGGCGGAAAACGCTTCCGGGCCAGATCGGAAGGGTTGAACCCGACGACAACGGAAAAAGCCCTCCACAGCAACATAGTTAAGATAATTGAAAAGAGACAGTCCGGCTGGACTGTCTCTTTCCTTATATGTTGGATTTACGTTCAGATCAAACCATATTTTTTGCCAACCCGTTCGAGCACCGTCAGTGTATCGTCCAAATCCTCCTGGGTGTGGGTGGCCATTAAAGAGAGGCGTAAGCGCGATAGTTTTTTAGGGACGGCCGGATAATAGACGGAGTTGACAAAGATCCCAGCCTGGTGGACTTCCCGGCTGACTTTCTTTAAGATCTCTTCATCATCGATGATAATGGGGATAATTGCCGTCTCCGCATTGCCCAGGTTAAAACCCATCCGCTTCAGATTGGAGATCATATATTCAATATTGGACCAGAGTCGCTTCCGCAACTGTGGTTCATTCTGGATCACGTCGATCCCGGCGATGAGCGCTCCGGCGGAAGCGGGCGGCAGTGCCGTGGAGAACATATGGGACCGGGCGTAAAAACGGAGGTAGTTGACGACTTCTTTAGACGAAGCCACAAAACCGCCCACCACCGCCAGGGCCTTACTTAGTGTTCCTGCCACCAGATCAACTTGGCCTTCCATATTAAAATGTTCGGGGGTGCCACGCCCGGTTTGGCCAATTACCCCGGTGGCATGGGCTTCGTCGACCATGATCCGCGCGTGGTAACGGTCGGCCAGGGCTTTGATACCTGGTAGATTAGTGATATCCCCGTCCATACTAAAGACGCCGTCCACGATGATTAATTTCCCGTTGCACCCTTTTTTGTCCGTAGTTTGTAAAACCCGCTCCAAACTGGCGAGGTCATTATGTTTAAAGGTACGGAGGGTTCCGCCCGACAGGTAGCACCCGTCAATGATACTGGCGTGGTTTAAACGGTCGTTGATTGCCACATCATCCTTGCGGACCAGGGCGGAGACACAGCCGACATTGGAGGAGTAACCGGAGGTAAAGATGATGGCGTCTTCGCACCCTTTCATTTGGGCCAGTTTATGTTCGAGTTCCCGATGGAGGTCAAGGTAACCCCCGAGTAAAGGAACGCTGCCCGCGCCCGCGCCGTATTTCTCCAACGCTTTCCGGGCGGCTTCAACCACGGCCGGATGGGTGGTCAAGCCCAGATAATTATTGGAGGCCATCATGACCATTTCGCGTACCTCATTGGTGTAGCGGTCAAGAATTTTCACCCGGTGTTCGGACGGGCTGGTTAGGATCCGTGACCAATGGTGGTATTCATTGTTGACTAGCTTTTCGGTAAATTCATAGAAAGGTCTGGTTTTAGCGAAAATGTCCCGGTCAGGTAGTTCCAGAAAATCACTGAGGTTTTCACATGCGTAATTAATCTTCATCTCCTCCTTGGGCTTATTCCGTTACGCTCTTTATCTTGCCGATCTAACGCAATAAGCTTTATAATCAAAGGTAAAAAAAGGATGTAAACCACGAAAAAGGAAAATAAAAGTACAATTTATCTTACTCTATCTTTTCGGATGAAGCAAGGATAAAAGCAAGTAACGCTTCCTGCTTTCAACCTCCGCGAGCTTAAGAGTACGGTGTCAAGAAAGGCAAGTCAGCGGAGAGCACTTCTGCCCGGGATGGACAAATGGGGACAATGTCAATGCACATGGTTTAAGTTACTACATGCGCGTTTGGATTTTGGGTACTGAAAAGGAATTTTACATAAATAATTGAATCTCAGCCTCCCGGGCCAACCGTAGAAAAGTTGTCACATCACCGACCGACAAGTGCTTGTAGTCAATTAACTCGGATTCGGTGATTCCAAGCATCTCCAGGGTGCCTTGGCAGGCAATAAAATTGACATGGCGTTCCATCGCCATTTTCAGGAGTTCACCGACAGATTCGGTTTTGCGCAGGCGGATCAGTTTGTTCATGAAAAGTGCACCGAGACCACCGAAGTTCATCTTCGACAGGCCTAGTTTATCCGGACCGACCGGTAAAAGGAGTTTAAAGAGCCGTTCCAGCATATTTTGGGCCCGGCCCCGTTCTTTGCGGAGCAGGGCGAGTCCCCAGAAGGTAAAGAAGATGTGGGCCGTAAATCCTTCCCCGGCTGCCGTCCAAGCCATGGCCAAGGCGGAGAGGGATTTATCCAAGTCACCGCTGAAGCAAATAATACAGATCGCCGGATTCTTTTGCGGCAAACGGATAACCTCCTTTGCGGCTCGGTAAATGGATAATAAAGCGAAATATGGGATGGACTAAAGATCGTCCTTGGTCATCGATAGTCTACCCCGAAACCGAAGATGAAACCCGCTTCGGTTTTTTTGTTATTTCATAGATAGTGGACTACACCGGTGACATTAGCTGCGAGTGAATTAAATCAGAGCCAGGAGATGGATAAGGCCGAAGGCGAACAGCAACAGGTCTTAGCAGTGGTACTTCTTCCGTCGGGAAAAGGACAGACGATTATTTTCTACATGGCAAAACAAGATTTACCTTTATCGGAGGCACGGAAGATATGCTATAATCGTAAACATGGAGGAGATATTATGTCAAGCATATTCCGTGAAGGATTTTTAAAAGATCTCCTGATCTGGTTTGTAATAAGTGTTATCCTGGCGTCTCTGGTCGCAGCCGGGGTCGGTTTGGTAACCGACCGTTATTTCTCCGCAACAGTGGACGGCTTAATCGGTGACCAGGGGGAGCATGATCTTTTGTTTCAAGTCCGAACTGACTTGAAGGAGACGGCGGTTAACCGTCTCCAGGAGATTATTAAAGAGCGTGTCCCTGGGTCCACCGTTAAAGTGGGCGTCAGTGTCGCCGGGAAGACCGCTGTGTTTGTCGGACTGGCTCCCAAGCACCGAAAAAAAGCGGTTTATACCAATTTGAATAATTATTTTCGGGATATTCCGGGGGCTGGTGGGTTTAGTCTCATGACCGAACCCCGTTTGACTATGTCCGCGATCCCCAGTAGTGTGGCTGATCTTTATATCCGTGAAGCCGAGCGGATTCCTGGGGTGCGTTTTGCCTTTCGCGATGGGAGTAGTATTGCGGTCATTTTGGAAAAGGCCACCAAGATGAAGGAGGTCAAAGCAGCGCTGGAAGAACTTTTGGCCAGTTACCGCCTGTTGGACATCGGGTTTCCGGCCGGATATCACGTGG
>JAAZDX010000219.1 GCA_012512605.1 Bacillota bacterium | reverse complement strand
TATCCCGAACCTATATGGCGGCTTTGATCAATTTTTCCATTTTTTCATGGGTGATCCGTAGTTTCTCCAGTTGGTCCGTAATTTGTAAGGCAACCAAGATGGCCAGTTGCGTTTTGGAAAGTTTGGCGTCACCATGAGCTCTTTGAACACCCTCGATTTTGTTTTCGATGGTTTCTACCAGGTGATTAATATACTCGGGTGACTCCGGTCCGACCACATTGTATTCATCACCCATGATTTTTATGGTTACTCGGTTGAGGGGCTTCTGTTGGACCTCCCGCGCTAGCATCACAACACCACCCAAGCATATTGTTTGTTTAGTATATTTGACAGTAAAAAAGGAAACTCCTTCTTTTACGAAGGAGTCAGGTTAGAAGCCAACCGAAAAGAGAAGCTGCTTTCGTTTCGCCTTACCCACTTTGAAAAGACAACCAATCAATTCCTCCCCTTTGTAAAAACAATAAAACTTCCCATGGAGCTGTTTGATCCGCTTTTTATTCTTAAGCAAGGTTTGATCCTGGTCACGGGGCTCTTCTTCCACTATTGGATCGACTGACCTTTCCCCTTCTTCCGTCTTTCGCATAATCATAAATGAATAGTGCTGATCATCCTCGCTGACTTCGATGTTGATAGTATGCCTGTCACTAACGATTGCTTCTTCGTAAGCGACAAAAAACTGTAGTAAATCTCTGAAAATCTCGTATACCCTAACCGGTTCCCTTAGTTCAGTTAGATCAGCCTTGGTTGCGCTGGTAATTATTACCCCCTTTTCTTTTGCTTTAATTTGTTCGGCAACCTGTAGCGAAGTGAAAATGGGATTTTCTTCGTTAAAAGTCTCCACGAAGGACATCTCCACGAAAATGTCATCGATATAGTCGATGATCTCTCTTGTCTTCCCCGCTTCCGCCATTGCTCTAATCACCTGAAAAAAATTGCGGTACTCCCGTTGCTTAGAAAGGATCGTTTTTAACAGATAGGTACTGTGGTTTTCTTCGCATCTTTGCTCTTCCCTTTTTACGTAATTTTGAAGTCTTATAAACATAAATAGAGTAACGCCGATAAGCGCTATTTCAGTAATGATCACCCTCGATAAAGCAGGAGCATGGTAATTGGCAAGGAAGTAAAAAATAACCGCAAATAGACAATAAATAACCAATAAAACCAACATATAGCCGGTAACACCAAAGAAGGAGGTTTTATCCTGTTTCGCGGTTCTCCGGTATCTTAAAACGAAAATAATGGAGGTCGTTAAAACAATCTCCAGTAAACTTCCGATTATGATCCCCCACGGCTTTGACAACAATATTATCTTAAAATCATCATTGATCAGTAATGGTTGTCCTAAAAGAAAAAAACTAAAAATGGCTGCCATTAACGATAGTAATGCCGCAAAAAATACTTTTCCGATCCCTTGCTTCGTAATAATCTTTAATAAAACAGTTAATAAAAGTAAAGTGGTGAAAAAGAAGAAATAGTCTGGAATGAAGGATTTAGCAAATAAACTGTAAATAACGCCAATTACAGACCAAGGGAAAATTATTTTTTTCCAGTTCATGGGATAGCGGTTAATTAATAGACCCAGCATAATAGTTACTATCCAGCTTAATAAGAAAACGCCGGTAATTACTACTAAAACTAAGTATTGTTTATTGGCAATAATTTGGGAAAATACTTCTTTTGGCAAGGATAAATACACTCCTTAAGAGATAATTCATACTATACTATCTATTATGAGATCGGACGTATGTTTAATTAACTTTAAACATACGTCCTTTCCTTATTACTGTTGCAACATAACAGCTCGTCACATTCGTTAATCTTTACGTTAACAAAATAATAACTCATGTTCGCCTTATTCGTCTACTATTTCGTGAATAATGCTTAAATGTAAATCTTACTTTTGGGGTAATTCTGGCTGGTAGAATAAGATAAGACACGCCATGCTCATGCTGCAGGTTGCTAGTATTGCCAAGACCGACAGAAGCGCCGAGCAAATCCACTTTCTCATTTTCCTATCCCCCTTTCCTGATAATGTCCTTAAAAACTTGGAATTTGTTATGTCCACGGTCAAGCAGTTGATCAAGACCGTCAATCGCTCGTGCCATCGGTCTGGTTAGGGTAAAGACTTGAAAAACGGTTCCATAAAAGAGTTCATTGATGGCAAAACCCTCTGGCCAGCACCAACAGGTGAAAATGATCAAAAGGATCAAGATCCGTGAATTGCGGGCGAGTCTCCTCTTTTGTTCGGTGGTGAGGGGTTTTCCCTTTGCTTCAAGGGGTGCTTGTTTCCAAACAACATAAGCCAGAAAGAGAAAGACCCATAATTGGACCAAGTTTGGGATTTGACGATAGGGGATGAAAAGAGCAATATAACTTAGGATTATGGTCATAATCGCCCCAACAAGTGCGCAGCGTAGCGGGGTCTTTAGATGCAATCCGCCCATAACAGCCTTTAAGATCGAAACGACCACAGTCAGGAGAACTGCTGTTTTTAACACCCCAAAGATCAACCCGAAAAATAGGATGAAAAGTAGGGAGAGGACGGTCGAAAGGAGACTTTCTATCATGTAGCGTGCTAAGGCAATTTTGTAATGATCGGCTTCTCCGGTAATCCGGGAAAGGGCTTGTGCCCATGAGGTCGCCAAATCTTTCAGGAGCAATTCGATCCCTCCCTCCTCCATATTCTTACTTTTAATATCGGCGAGCCTCATCTGTTATTCATCCCGAGAAAACCCGAAAATTAACTTTTTTTTTCTGTTTTTCTCCAAAAAGACAGAATAAAAAACACCCCCGCTCCAGGGGGTGTTTTTTAGATAAATTCAATTGTTAGGCCCGAAGCTGAGCTCCAAAACGTTCGGCCGCCGCTTTGATGATCGCTTCCATAACCGTATTGACCTCCTCATCCTGTAAGGTCCGGTCCGGAGTCCGGAAGGTCATGGAAAAAGCCAAACTGCGGTACCCATTCGGGATATGATCCCCTTGATAGACATCAAAGAGGCTGATTGCTTCCAATTTTTCGCCGCTAATTTCCCGGAAGAGTTCGGTGAGGGCTTCCGCCTTGATGTCTTCCGGCAAGATGAAAGCGAGATCCCGCAGGACCGGCGGGAATTTCGGGAGGGGAACAACCCGCACTACTTCTTTTTCCACTGCCGGCCAGAGGGCGTCTAGATTGAGTTCAAAAAGGATGACCGGCGCCGTCAGGTTAAACCCGTTTTTGACCGCCGGGTGAATTTCGCCAACAAAGCCCACCTGACGACCGGCGACTTCCAGTACTGCCGTGCGACCCGGATGCATCGTCGGGTGTTCGCCCCGGCGAAAGCTTAATCCATCAACCCGTAGATGGGCGAAAAGGGTTTCGAGCAAACCTTTCCCATCGTAAAAATCTACTTCCCGGTTGTTCTGGTTCCATCCATGTTCATTGATCCGACCACTAAGCCCGCCAGCTAAGTATAGGGGTTCGTCCGGTAACGCGCTAACATCGGCTTGGGGGTGATAAACGTGGGCCATCTCAAAGACCTGGAGATCATGGTGGTTTCGGCTGGCGTTGTAGCTTAAACTCTCCAATACGCCCGGGAGTAATGTGGTGCGCATCATGGAACCTTCTTCACTCAAGGGGATCATCATCTTAACGGTTTGGCGCAAGTGATGCCCTTCCGGGATGTTTAAACGGTCAAACATTTTTTCACCATGGAAACTATAGGTAATGATCTCACTCAAACCCAGTCCTAAAAGGATGTTCCTGATTTGTGCAGAAAACTCCTGTTCCGGCGTGAGCCGCCCAATGATCTGCGCCGCCGGGTAGGTCGCGGGAATATTATTGTAACCGTAGATCCGGGCAACCTCTTCCGCCAGATCCGCTTCGTTCCCAATATCCAGCCGGTAAGATGGCGGCACCAGATAGGTTTTACCGTCGGTATTATCTTCTTCTGTCTGGAAGTTCAGCCGTTGAAAGATCTCTTTCATGTCCGTGCTTTCCAACCGGGTCCCAAGGAGGGCGTTAATGCGTTCCGGCCGAAACCAAATTTTCCGCGCCGCCGTTGGTCGGGAGTTTTGATCGATAATCCCCTTTGCCACCTGTGCGATTTTTAGTTGTTCAACCAGATAAGCAACGCGGTCTAAGGCCAAAGGAACGGTCTCTGGATCCAAGCCCTTCCCGAAACGGATGGCAGCTTCCGAGCGGATCGCAAGCTCCTGGGCGGTCCGTCTAATACTGACCGGAGAGAAATAGGCGGACTCTAAAAAGATGCTCGTGGTCGCCGCGGTTACTTCACTATCAAACGCACCCATTACGCCAGCGATACACTGCGGCCTTTCGGCATCGGCAATCACCAGCTGGCCGGGCTGGAGTTTTCTTTCTTCACCGTCGAGGGTTTGCATCAACTCATCCTGCCGCGCAGAGCGGACCACGACCATACGGTCTTTCATTTTGTTAAGATCAAAGGCATGTAATGGCTGATTAAACTCTAACATTACGTAGTTGGTCAAATCCACCAAGTTATTGATCGGACGCATTCCGGCTGCAAGCAGGCGTGTTTTTAACCATAAGGGCGATTCCCCAACTTTGACATTGAGTAGAACCCGGCCCGCATAGCGGGGGGCGAGTTCGGGATCCAATACTTCTACGGTGACCAAGTCATGGATGGATTGGGCTAGTTCTTCTTGAACGGAATAGGTTGGTAATTTGACTTGAGTCGCCGTGAGGGCCGCGACTTCCCGCGCCAGATTCAACATACCGTAACAATCAGCCCGGTTGGGGGTTAATTCCAAAACCAGAACATGGTCGTCCAACCCCAAGCTGGTTGGTAGATCCGCCTTAAGGTCGGTTTCCGGAGGTAAAACCATGATTCCTTCCGACTTGCGCGCCAGCCCAAGCTCTTCTTCGGAACAGAGCATCCCTTGGGAGACAATACCTTGAAATTCGGCTGGCTGAATTACTTTTCCATCGGGCAGGCTTGAGCCGGGCAAAGCAACTGGAACCTTATCCCCCACTTTCAGGTTGGTTGCCGCAGTAACCACCGTCACTTCACCATAGAACAAACGAATTCCACATACATAGAGCTGATCCGCGCGGGGATGGGGCTCAAGACTGATCACCTGACCTAGTTTAAGGCCCCGGTAGGAAGCTCCTAAATTGATTACATCATCGACTTCAAGCCCGGCCATGGTTAAAAGGTCGGCCAATTCCTCCGGGCTTTGCTCCACTGGAACGTATTCCCGTAACCATTTATATGATACACGCAATCCTTATCCCCCCTTAACAAAATTGACTGAGAAAACGAAAGTCATTTTCGTAAAAATGGCGGATGTCCGTAACCCCGTACCGCAGCATGGCGATGCGTTCAACCCCCATACCAAAGGCAAAACCAGAAAAGACTTCCGGATCATAATTGGCCATCGCCAACACTCGGGGGTGGACCGAACCGGAGCCTAGAATCTCAATCCAGCCGGTATTTTTACAGATACGACACCCTTTGCCTTGGCAAACACAGGAAACGTCAACTTCCGCACTGGGTTCGGTGAAGGGGAAGAAACTAGGCCGCAACCGGACCTGCCGGTCTTCACCGAAGAATTTCTTGACAAAAACGGTTAAGACCCCTTTTAGATCACCGAAAGTAATATCCTTATCCACCAACAGCCCTTCAATTTGGTGGAAGATCGGTGAATGGGTCGCATCCAGGGCATCGCGGCGGTAAACCCGACCGGGGACAATGATCCGGACGGGATCCGGATGAACTTTCTCCATCGCCCTGATCTGGACCGGCGAGGTGTGGGTGCGTAAAAGAATATTTTCGGTTATATACAGAGAATCATGCATCTCCCGTGCCGGATGCTCCGGCGGTATGTTCAGGGCTTCAAAATTGTAATAATCAAATTCCACTTCCGGACCTTCCGCTACCGAAAAACCCATCCCCAAAAAGGTCATGGTAATCTCTTCAATGATCAGCTGCAGTGGATGGGGATGCCCGCGGCGGGGCCGTCTCCCCGGGAGCTCGACATCGATCTTTTCCCGTTCGAATTTGGCTTCTGCTTCGCGCCGCTCAAGCTCTTCATGGCGCAATTGCAAAGCTTTCTCCAGCTCTTGACGGAGCTCATTAATGGCTTTGCCAACCCGGGGACGTTCTTCAGGCGAAAGGGTCCCGAGTGTCCGTGAATACTTGGTCACAATGCCTTTTTTGCCAAAGTATTCCAGCCTAATCTCGGCCAGCTGCGCAGAAGAAGCAGCAGCTTGAATCTCCTTCAAGGCTTGTTCTTGAATGTTTTTTAATTCATCTTGCATCATGTAGCCTCCTTCCCGATAAAACAGGTAAAATAAAAACCTCCCGCCCTACATTGGGACGAAAGGTTACTTCCGCGGTACCACCCAGTTTAGTCAGACCGACTCCGCTTTGGCGATCCTTGCGCAACAAGGATCATTCTCCGATAACGGTGGAAACCGGCATAGCCTACTCCAATTTCAACCAGCAACTCCAGAACGAACTACAACCGCCTTCCCGGGGAATGTTCTCAATTTACCATTCCTCCCTGTGCCGTTCTGCGCGGTTACCCTTTCCTTCCTCGTCTTTTCTTTGATTGAGTTTTAATTGAGGTTTATAAGTTCCTTATATAACAAATAGGCTGTGATCGACCCGGTAATCTCAAAAAGTTTCCAGAAAAACTCTGCGGAAAGGATCATAGAACCCCTCCCCTTC
>JAAZDX010000015.1 GCA_012512605.1 Bacillota bacterium | reverse complement strand
TTTGGCCATACCGGGCGGCGCTGAACCAGGCGGCGCTTTCGCTTTATTTGAGGGTTGAGGGAATAATAAGATCAACGAGGCCAATGATCAGCGCGGTGAGGAGCAAACCTAACCAGGAAAGATCGATCGTTGTGACTATTTTTAAGAAGGTTAACCCAAATAAAGTAAGGGAAAAGCTGATTAAACCGTGGGTGAAGGGTAATACTTCTTTTTTTAGAATTATGGTTTCCACGAAAAAAATGAGACCGGCAATGGTCAGTCCCGCGATCGCCGCCGTGGAAACCGGAAGGACAGAAAAGTAGGGCAAGAGATAACCTAGGCCTAAAATTACGAAAAAGGCGGCGGCGAACTTAAACCCAAAGCGTCGCCAGGACATGGCAATCCTCCTTTCGCCTATATTCTCTCCTTTTTTCTGCCCTTCACTCTCAAATTAGAAAAGAAAAGCGGGGTAGATTAGGGAAAGGGGAAACTAGATCAGTGTTTTTAACGTTTTCTAAAGGAAGGATTCTTCTTGCGTAAACAGCAACCGGCCGCCGTCGTTGCGTCCGTCATGCCCCACAGTTTAGCTTTTCGCCTTGGAATACAGCCTGGGGACCGGATCGTAAAAATTAACGGGAAAAGAATACCGGACCTCATTACTTACCAATTGGCAGAAGCCCAGGAACTGCTCGTCTTAGAGGTGGAGAAAGAAAACGGCGAGTATTGGGAGTACGAGGTGGAGAAAGCCGAAGCCGAAGGGTTGGGGTTGTCCTTTACGACGGCCGTCTTTGAGGGCATTAAGCCTTGCTGCAACCATTGTCTTTTCTGTTTTGTGGACCAGATGCCACCAAAGCTGAGGCCTTCATTGTACATAAAAGACGACGATTACCGGCTTTCCTTTTTACAAGGAAGTTATATTACTTTAACGAATCTGACCGAAGCCAATTGGCAGCGAATTCAGCGGCTGCGTCTAAGCCCGCTCTACATCTCGGTCCACGCTACCGATCCGGAAGTACGGGTGCGCCTCCTTGGTAATAAGCGGGCGGGCGACATTCAAGCCCAACTCCGGCGACTGGCAGCTTGGGGGTGTCATTTCCACGCCCAAGCGGTCCTTTGCCCCGGGATCAACGATGGTCCAATTCTGGAAAAAACCATCGCCGATCTGGGGGCGTTCTGGCCACACCTGCAAACGCTGGCGATTGTTCCGGTGGGTTTGACGGGACACCGGGCGGGTCTTACCCCTTTGCGCCTTTTTAAACCCGAAGAAGCGCAGGCGGTGTTAAAGATCGTCCACGCCGCGCAGCGGCAATTTCTTGCCGCCTACGGAAGCAGGATAGTTTTTGCGGCCGATGAGTTTTACCTCCAGGCGAATCAGGAGTTTCCTCCGCTGGAAGCCTATGAAGATCTGCTCCAACTGGAAAACGGGGTTGGTTTGTGGCCGTTAATTAAAACCGAATTTCAACAAGCCCTGACTAAGTTTGCCGGGGAAGGACAGGGGTGCGGGAAATCCGGTCATTATACGGTTATTACCGGAACAGGTGCGGCTGGCCTTTGGACGGAACTTCGTAAAATGCTCAAGAAGGTCTTACCCCAGATTGAAGTGGCAATCTTACCGGTAACCAATCATTTTTTCGGTCCGGAGGGCACGGTGGCCGGACTGGTTACCGGGGGCGATATCCGGCGTGCGTTGGCGGAGACCACACTGCAGGCTGAAACCTGTCTGTTGCTACCCCAGGTTATGCTCCGCCAGCCGGAGAATGACTTTTTAGACGGCATGACGGTGGACGAGTTACGGGCGGATGTCTCACCTCCGGTGAAAGTCGTTGCTGTAAACGGTGAGGCTATGGTCAAGACACTGCTTGGAATGGAGGAGAAGTAATGCCCAAACCGATTGTGGCCATTGTTGGCCGTCCAAACGTGGGTAAATCCACTTTATTCAACCGGATTATCGGGGAAAGGATCGCGATCGTGGAAGACGTCCCCGGTATTACCCGGGACCGGCTTTATCGGGAGGCCGAGTGGCTGGATAAACCATTCCTGCTGGTGGATACGGGCGGAATTACCAGTAACAAAAAGGATCCTTTTAACGTCAAAGTTTATAACCAGGCCAAATTGGCGATTGAAGAAGCCGATGTGATCTGGTTTGTTGTTGATGCCAGGGAGGGGCTCCATCCCCTGGATCAGGAGATCGCTGACATCTTACGAAAGACAAAGAAACCCCTGATTTTAGTGGGCAATAAAGTTGACACCTACGATCCGGCTCTGGCCAGTGACTTTTATTCCCTGGGGTTCGGCCCCCCGATTCTGGTCTCAGCCGAACACGCCTTAAACCTTGGGGACCTTTTGGACCAAACCGTGGCCGAATTTCCGGCTCAACAACAAGAAGCGGAGGATGCGATCCGCGTCGCCCTAATCGGCCGGCCGAATACGGGGAAGTCTTCCCTCCTCAACGCGCTTTTAGGCGAAGAAAGGGTGATCGTCAGTCCGATCCCGGGGACGACACGCGATGCGATTGATACGCCTTTTCAATATGGGGGGACCAACTACATCCTGGTGGACACCGCCGGCATTCGACGCAAAGCCCGGGTGGAGGAGGCGGTTGAGTATTATAGTGTCCTCCGGGCGATCCGGGCCGTGGAAAGAGCCGATGTCGCCCTTGTGGTGCTGGATGCGACCGATTTCTTGGCGGAGCAAGATAAAAAAGTCGCCGGAATCGCCCATGAGGCTGGTAAAGCGGTGATCTTAATCATCAACAAATGGGATCTGGTGGAAAAAGACGACCGGACCGCCAAAGCTTTTTCGGAGAAGCTCCGCGCCGAGCTATCCTTTTTAGAGTATGCGCCGGTCCTT
>JAAZDX010000014.1 GCA_012512605.1 Bacillota bacterium | reverse complement strand
CTTCCCGTAGAAGTCGGCGCCGAGCTTTTGGGCGTAGTCCGCATTGAGGACGGCGCCCCCGACCATAATTTTGGTTTGGGGACAAGAGCGGCGTAAGGCTTTGATCGTTTCCGCCATATTCGTTACGGTGGTGGTCATCAAGGCGCTCAACCCAACCAAAGGGGCCGCTTCTTGCTGAACCTTTTCGATAATGCGGGCAATGGGCACATCCTTGCCCAGATCAAAGACTTCGAAACCATAGTTCTCCAAGAGGATCCTCACGATATTCTTGCCGATATCATGAACATCGCCCTTGACCGTGGCAATGACAATCTTTCCTTTACCCACCGCCGGTGTCTGGGTTTTCTCCAGATCTTCCTTGATCACGGCAAAAGCCCGCTTGACCGTTTCGGCGGCCTGGATCAGTTGGGGCAAGAACAACTCCCCTTTTTCGTAGCCAGTGCCGACCCGATCGAGGGCGGGGATCAGATAACGATCGACGATCGTCAAACCTTCTTCCTCTTTGAGGAGCGCGCTTACGGCGTTCGCCGCTTCTTCCTTCAGTCCGGCGAGGACAATTTTGGTCAAATCTTTCTGCTCCGGCCCGGGGTGGGCTGGGGCTTTATCTTCCAGCGCGGAGTAGGCGGCAATAAATGCTTGGCTCTCCCGGTCATGGTTCCAAAGCACATCGAAGGCCTGTACGGTCCCGCGCATCGCGGTATCCAACGGGTTCATGATCGGCGCGTCCAGACCGGCCGCCAGGGCCGCCGCCAAAAAGGTCCGGTTCAAGAGGTCGCGGGCGGGGAGGCCAAAAGAGACATTGCTCACCCCCAAGGTGGTCTTGACCCCGAGCTTCTCCTTGACGAGCCGGAGAGCCTTTACCGTCTCCTGCACCTCCCGTTGTTGGGCGGAGGCGGTCAGGACCAGACAGTCGACGATGATGTCTTCCTTGGGGATGCCATACGCGGCGGCCTCTTTGATGATGCGTTCCGCAATCGCCAGCCGTTCTTCGGCGGTTTGCGGGATGCCCTGTTCGTCCAGGGTTAAGGCCACCACCAAGCAACCGTATCTTTTCACAATGGGAAAAATGGCGGCCATCGACTTTGCTTCGCCGTTTACCGAGTTGATGATCGGCCGTCCGTTATAGATCCGGGCGGCGGCTTCGATCACTTCCGGATTAACACTGTCGATCTGCAGGGGGAGGGTGACCACCCCTTGGATTTCTTTGATCGCTTTGACCATGACCGCTTTTTCATCGATCTCCGGCAGGCCCACGTTGACGTCGAGGATATGCGCCCCATGGTCCTGCTGGTCGACGGCTTCCCGGAGGAGATAATCCAGATCCCCCTGGCGCAGGGCTTTTTGTAAGCGCCGTTTGCCGCTGGGGTTGATCCGTTCCCCAATGATCTTGACCGCACCCCCTAAGGTGACGGTGGTCGTGCCGGAGCTGGCCGCCGTCAGCCGTGGGGCCTTTGTGGCCACCGGTTTTACCTTGGCCAACATCCCTTTCAGGGCTTTGATGTGAGCGGGGGTGGTCCCACAGCAACCGCCCAGGATGCGTACGCCGGCGGCGGTCAGCTCCCGCCCATAGGCGGCAAAGTCGGCGGGGGCGATTTTAAAGACCGTCTCTTCCCCCACCAACTGGGGTAAGCCCGCGTTCGGTTGGACAATGACGGGGACTTGCGCAAACTTGAGCACTTCCTGAACCAAAGGCAGAATCTCTTTGGGCCCGAGGGAACAGTTGATTCCCAGCGCGGTGACGCCCAAACTTTGGAGGACGTTGACCATGGTCAAGGGGTCGGTGCCGGTCAGTGTCCGGCCGTCCTCTTGAAAGGTCATTGTACAGAAGATGGGGAGATCCGTATTTTCGCGGGCGGCGAGGATGGCGGCCTTTGCCTCGTAAAGATCGGACATGGTTTCGATCAGAATCAGGTCCGCCCCCGCGGCGGCACCGACTTGAACCTGCTCGGCAAAGGCTTCGTACGCCTCATCAAAACTTAAGGTGCCATAGGGCTTCATCAGCTGGCCTAAAGGGCCGATGTCCAAAGCCACCAAGTTATCTTCCGCTGTCCACCGGGCAATCTCCACCGCCGTGCGGATGACCGCGGCCAGATCCAACCCGGTCCCGGCCAGTTTGTACCGGTTGGCGCTGAAAGTATTGGTCGTCAAAACCTGGGCCCCCGCTTTGATGTATGCGCTGTGGATCCCGGCGATCACTTCCGCCCTTTCCAGATTGTATCTCTCGGCGAGCTCCCCGCCTTTCATCCCGTAGCTTTGGAGCATTGTCCCCATGGCACCGTCAAAGACCAGGAATTTGTCGAAATTAAGTTGGCGTTTCACCTTCATCCCCACCTTCTCTGTACTGACAAGTTTTATCCGGACAACGGCGGCACCGGTCGGGGCCAGCCGCTGTTTTCCCATCCCCTTCCTGAACCGGCGCGCTTCTTTCCCTTTTCACCAGGCCGATGAAGGCCGTCACCGACTTGCGGGGCAGTAGAATATGGTTTTCATTAACAGTAAGGCCGATCCGGGCGTAGGCCTGGAGCATCTCCAGAATGTCCTTTTGGTACAAGATGGATAGATCCCCGTAGCCGGGACTGTAGCGGCATGTGACCCCGTAGCCGTCCGGGGCCACTTCGGTCCTTAGCTGCTCTTGCACTTGGTCGCAGAGGGCTTCGATCGCCGCCGTCGCACAAGCATCCATAATGATTGCCCGGGTCAGGTCAAGCCGGGCGTAGGCGGCAATTTTTTGGTCAAGGGTGAGCCCCAGGGTGGCGGCCAGGAGGACGCAGCGGTCCGCATTCCGCAGATGCCTGCTGAGGTCCTTGCTTTTTAGGCGCAAGGTGGTTGCCGGGAGCCAGATCCGGTCCCCGCGTTTTTCCAGGGGATAGATCCGATAGACGACACCCGTCCGCATCAGTGCTTTCGTTTCCGCCCGGCACTCCTCGATTAAGCGCACCATGGCCGGCTCGAGCTTTTGGTCTCGGTAACCCAGGTACCTTAGTACTTCCTCCGGTGGGATCTCCATCGTGATCACCTCAACTTTAAACTATAGTACACATTTATGGACACAAAAGCAAGATTATCATTGTTTTCCGCTTCTAATCAGGCTAATGGTATCATGTAGTTACAATACTAATAACCGGTTTATTAGAAAACACCCTCCTTAAGCCTTAGGGGGTGGATTTTACTTTTTCAATTGAGGTTAGGCTAGAATAACTACATAATTTTATTTTTCCCCTGTAGTTATTCTGTGATAATGTCAGGTTGAATCTATTCTGGTAAAATGT
>JAAZDX010000218.1 GCA_012512605.1 Bacillota bacterium | reverse complement strand
GAAAACGGGATTTGAACCCGCGACCCTCGCCTTGGCAAGGCGATGCTCTACCACTGAGCTACTTCCGCTCTTCCTCTTGCAAAAATTATATTACCACACATCGCAGTAAAATGTCAAGGGTGTTTTTTGCTTATTTTCTCTTCTTTGGTCAGGAACAGCGTATAAGTACAGCTTACCTAGGCCCAAGGAATCCTAGCCCGGAATCCCTAAAATATAAGCCAAAACGAAGATCACGATCAGCTCCAGGGCTTGAGGATAAAATAGTCTCTTCCAAAAAGGCAGAATCTCCGTCCGGAAATAATCCACCGTTAAAACAAAACAAACATGAAGCGGAGAAAGCATACTACCCACATGCCCAGCCACAAAAGCAAGCATCAACGCGCCTAAGTGCAGCATGCCCCCATGGTTAAAGACCGGAACTAAAATGGGATAGGTGATTCCAACAACAGCCGAGGGCAATCCGGTTAAAAGCCCAATCATTAAGGGAAAGACGATAATAAGTACATAACTGGGAATTCCGGCTCCAGCCAATAATGACGGTATAACCTGAGGGATCCCGGTCCACTCAAAAGTGGTTTTAAATAAAAAGACCCCAATAACCATCCACAATAGTTGGAAAGAAAAGACCTTTTTAGTTAGTCCGTGAACAAACCCTTTGCCTTTAGGTGTCCGGTAGAGCAAAATCAGATTAGTCAGCAACAACGGCCAGAGAATCGAACGCTTAAAAACAACCACTATAAACATGATCGCCAATACGGGCCAGACGATCTTAATAAGGCGAAAACTGGCTTTCCAAAAACCAACCCCCGGTTCCTGCTGGCTTTGAGGTTGAACGCTAATAACGTCGGTTTGTCCTGCTTCCTGGTTCCTTTTTAACACCGGGCGCAGAAAGAAGAGATGACCCAGGACAACAAAGATAATGGTGCAAGGTAACATCAGCAAAATATATTTCCCCGTCTCGATACCGGATAAATAGATCGCCAGAATCGGGCCGGGGAACAAAGGACTGCAAAATTCCCAGGTATGTCGGAACCAGTAGTTCAAAAGGGCCTGCTCGGCACGGGTAATCTTAAGACCTTTGGCGGCCAGTTCAACCAATGGTGCAGATAACTTAGCCCCACCAATAGCTGGGATGGCACCGAACAGCGCGGGGAAAACTGCCGTGATTTTTACCCTGTTCTTAAAGGTCTCCTGCAGAACCTGAAGGGTCCGATCAAAATAGGCAGCCCTCCGGAGCAACTCCTCCAAAAGGTTGATCAAAAGAACGATCCCGATAATCTCTAGAAATTGGCCGTCGGTAGCTGTTCTACGCACAATCTCAACAAATTCAACCAGACCGTTCCCTGAGAACACTAGCAAGGACCCGGAAGCGATAACCAGCGACCACCCAAGATTAACCTTGAAAACCAACAAGGCGATTAAGATTAGAATGGAGACGACGAGAGGTAATAGTTGATACATTTTTTAAAATCTCCCCATAATTATACTCTAAAATAGCGAATTATTAATGTTTTAGTTTATTACTCACTAAAAGCCCCAACTCATTACCGGACAATTACCCCCACGCCATCGGGAATCACCGTAATACCCCCATTGCTGCTTTGCAGAAGTTCATCAGCCATATGAATGGCCGCTTCAACTGAAGGAGCCCATTCCATATGCATCTTTTCTACCATGTCTGAAGGAGCATCGGTTACCATTATTACTTGATGTTTCATTAATATCCGCGCTAAAATCTGCGCTTGCCATTGGTCTGGGAGGGTTTCTTCCGGTTTCCTTTTTGCTATTTCTACAGAAACCTCATGTGGGCTGCTAGCTTGGGCAAAGGTTTCAAAAAATGAAGCGCTACCGTGCCCATCGCGGCATTCCGAAACCGCAATGATTACCCCACCCTTCCGACAAGTGGCTTCAGCGGCAGTCATCCCTTTTACAGCTTGATAAATATTTTGATCCATCGGATACCCACTGTTGGTAGTTATTACAATCTCCGCCATTTGGGCTTTTACACTTGCCTTGACCGATAAAAACCTACATCCTTCCGTATGTGCCTTGTTATGCAGGCCGGAAAAAGCCTTGACAATCTTCCTGTCTTTGTTGATTACTACATTAAGAATAAATGCCAAGCCGGCCTGATCGGCCGCGTGTAGCATTTCATTATGAATCGGATTGCCTTCTAAAACACCAGTACGGGAACGGGGATCACTAATCATGTTTGCGGCATGATTAGCCATGATCGATTTGCCTCCTGCGATTCCGGGTAAAACACTTTTGCGTCCTCCAGAAAATCCGGCGAAAAAGTGCGGCTCAATAAAACCCTCCGCCACAAGAAGGTCGGCTTCCAACGCTAAACGATTGATTGTCAAATCCACCCCCGAGGAAAGGCGACCGATCTTTTTCAGCATAGATTCATCCGCTGAATCATGAATCACAATCCTTTCCCGGTCAACAATAGAATCACCAAATTTTCGCCTCAACTCATCTTCGGTGGTCTGACGGTGAAAGCCGGTGGCAATCAAGATTGTTATCTTCGCCTTAGGATTTCCTTTTCTGATTTCTTTAAGTAAAAGGGGCATAGTAATCCGGCTGGGCATCGGCCTAGTATGATCACTAGTTATAACGACAATCTTATCCTTCCCTTCTGCTAGCTTGTGTAAAGGAAGACCAGCGGTTGGTGAGGCTAAAGCTTCTTGAACAATCTCCGTCTCTGTTTTGTCGGGTTTGAGGTCGTTTGCCTGTGCAACCAGAATTCCTTTCAGACGCTCATCAGCAATATTTACTGATTTATATCCATCGCCATAGGGCAGGTTAAGAACAGCCATAATCAACTTCCTTTCTCAATCCGGGAATATCTTTCCCGGGTTCATAATCCCGTTAGGGTCAAAAACCCGCTTTATTGCTTTCATAATTCTAATCTCCTCAGATGAGCAGGCCAGGTCGAGATATTTATTTCTTTTGGAACCTATCCCGTGCTCCCCACTGATCGTACCGCCCAGCTTTTTAGTTACCGTATATATCTCCCGTAAAGCTTTATCTTCTGTGTTATACCACTCTTCCATCGTACTTTCCGGGTTTTTAACCAATGTGAGGTGGAGGTTACCATCACCAGCATGGCCGTAAACAGGGATCTTGATCCCATATTTTTCGGATATTTGCTCGATATAAGGCATTAGGTTAGGGATTTCTGCAATCGGTAAGACCACATCCTCCAGACTTTGGTGTGGGCTATAAACCATAAATGCCTCGGCGATGTTCCTACGGACACTCCATACCCGTTCTTGGGTAGTATAATTATCAGCAACATAAACTTCTAGCGCCCCTTGCTGGTAACAGATCTCCCCAATGATCTCTGCATCTTCCTCCACTTGTTGCTCGTGGTTACCATCCACTTCAATCAGGAGCATAGCACCGGCCTGTTGGTATGGTAGTTGCTCATTCAAATATTCACACGAGGTTTGCACGGAAAGTTTATCCATAAATTCAATGGAGGTAGGAATCACCCGCCCTTTGGTCATAATTTCCGGTACTAAATCAATGGCGGTACGGACATCCTCAAACAAAACCAGGAGGTCTGTTTTCTTCTTCGGTAGTGGTAACAGTTTGATTATGGCCTTGGTAATAACACCGAGCGTCCCTTCAGAACCAATAAACAACTGTTTAAGATCATAACCGGTAACATCCTTAACCCGTTTACCCCCCAGCTCCAAGATTTCTCCGGTGGGAAGCACCACCTCCAACCCCATGATATAACGCCCTGTAACGCCGTATTTAACCGCCCGTCCACCGCCAGCGTTTTCCGCAATATTCCCTCCAATATAACACGATTCAAGGCTCATTGGGTAACCGGCAAAAAACAAACCTTCCTTTGCAATAAGCTCATTGACTTCATTGGTGACCACTCCTGGTTCAACTACAGCCATCATATTCTTATAGTCGATCTCGATAATCCGGTTCATTTTTTCTACCGAGAGAACAATCCCTCCAAATTTCGGGATCGCCCCCCCAGAAAGACCACTGCCAGCCCCACGGGGCGTGACCGGCACCAGTCTTTTATTGGCTAATTTCATTATTTCAGCAATCTGAGCCGAATTTACCGGCGTTACTACTACTTCAGGCATTCTTCCGTATTGGGCGGTGGGGGTTTCATCATGGGAATATGCTTCCATTTTTTCTGGATCGAGAATAACATTTTTCTCTCCGACAATCGCCTTTAATTCAGCAATTATATCGGTCGAGACCGAATTATATTTCATCTTCCTTTTCCCCCTTTTAATCGGTTAATTAGGGCCGGAAGTACGGTAAATAGGTCGCCAACAATCCCAAAATCCGCCACTTTGAAGATGGGTGCATCCGGATCACTATTTACCGCGACAATTACTTCCGCCGTTTTCATCCCAGCCAGATGTTGAATTGCCCCTGAAATTCCGGCTGCCAGGTAAAACTTGGGCGTAACTGTTTTTCCACTTAAACCGATTTGATGAGGGTAGGAGATCCACCCCCGGTCCACAGCGTCTCTCGAAGCCCCGACCACACCACCTAATAACTCCGCCAGCTCCCGCAGCAAATAGAAATTATCCCCTTTCTTTAGGCCTCTTCCCCCAGCAACTACAACCTCCGCATCCTGGATCCCTGCGCCCATATCCTCTGTTTTACGCATTCCAACTTTCTTGACGCGACCGTCGATCCAATTCGGGGAAAAGTCCACGACGTGGATCTTTCCGCTCCGGCCCTCATCGCGCGGAAGGGGTTTAGTTGACTTAGGGCGAACCGTGGCCATCTGCGGTCTGTACTTTGGAGTTTTGATCGTTGCCAATATATTGCCCCCAATTGCCGGTCTGGTTTGCAACAAATTACCCGTCCCCTCCTCGATATCCAGTTCTGTACAATCGGCGGTCAGACCGGCAGGCAACCTCACCGCCACATGGGGCATTAAAGTTCGGCCTGCGGTTGTGGCGGCGGCAATGATAATCTCTGGATGATGCGTTCCAATCAGGTCCATTAAAACATTACTGTAATTCTCCACGAGAAAACTTGACAGTTCCGGATGGGAAACCACGTAGATTTCATCTACTCCCCGCCAAATCAACTCTTGTAAATCGTCATGGTTAATCTGGTCGCCAATTACCACGGAGGCCAATCGGGTACCAAGTTTATCAGCTAAAATCCGTCCTCGAGCCGGAAGTTCGTAAGAAACCGGTTTTAATCTGCTTCCATTAGTTTCGGCTATCGTCCAAACCTTCGCAGAACTCATCCCTTACCCTCCTTGGTGATTATTTCTTTGTCGCCTAAAAACTTCTCCAGCAAATCTATTGCTTTGTCCAATGTTTCCTCATCGGTTACCCGAAGGATTTGGCCTTGACGAAGTACCTTAGGATGCTCAATCTTAACCACCCGAGTCGGCGAGCCTCTAAGTCCCAATTTATCCCTCTCCAAGCTCATACCCTCCGCTGTCCAACGTAGAAATTCGTGCTTTTTGGCCCGTTGTTTTCCCCGCAGGGTGGGTAATCGGGGAAAACTGATCTCCTTAACTACTGTTAATAACGCAGGCATGGGCAGTTCCAAAACCTCATAACCCTCTTCGGTCAAGCGTTCCACCGTAATTGTTTTGTCCACTAGATCGACAATGCTACTTGTATAAGTTGAAAGGGGCAGATTAAGCAGAGCAGCCACCCCCGGACCAACTTGCCCGGTATCTCCGTCGGTCGCCCGTTCACCGGCCAGCACCAAATCATAATCACCAACCATCTTAATCGCCTGCGCTAAAACATAAGCAGTTGCGACCGTATCCGAGCCCGCAAATTCCTTGCCAGAGATCAGGATCCCTTCATCGCAACCCATCGCCAGGGCTTCACGGAGGGCTTTCTCCGCCTTAGGTGGGCCCATCGTAATAGCAACCACTTGCCCACCGTATTGTTCTTTGAGCTTAATCCCGGTTTCCACAGCGTAAAGATCAAGGGGATTGATGATACTCTCTACGCCTTCTCTGACCATGGTTCCACTTTGCTCATCCATTTTGACATCACTTGTCTCGGGAACTTGTTTAATCATGACAATGATCTTCATTGTTCTCCCCCTAAAGATAGAAATCTAAACAGTCAGAGTAAACCAGAAACGTAATATATTCCAAAAGCAAATGTTTGTCGAACCAGCACTGATCGATCCTACTTGATTTAAGGAGATCAATTATAATATTATAATTGTCAGACCAGACAACGGAAAATATTACATTTCTAATCCGTATTAACCAAGGTAAGAACGGCTGTTAGTCAAAAATCTTCTTCTTAACAAGCTTCTCCACATAGTCCAGGTGATTCTCCATTTCTCTCATCGCCTCTTTACCCTGACCGTTTTTTATAGCTTCATAAATTCTCCAATGTTGCTGTACAAAATTATTCATGGTGTCAGTTTCGGAAACCAATTTTGTCCTGGTGTATTCTATGTGATAATCCATCGCATCGGAAATGGCTACCATAACATCATATAGCACCTTGTTTTTACTACTTTTGGCGATAACACTATGGAACATGCGATCCGCCCGGACACTGATTTCCTCATGGCCTAAACTGTTGGCGAGGATATCATTGTACTTTTTCATCTCTTCAAGTTCTGTTTCAGTTACCCTTTCAGCGGCCAAACGTGCCGAATCAATCTCCAAAACACGCCGGAACTCCAGCAAATCTTCGGAGAGGTTATCCTCTAACATTAGAACCATAGAAAGGGGTTCCAAAATTTTATTTTCCCTGCTGCTGGTGATAAATGTCCCTTCACCCGGCCTGCTTTCAATTAAGCCTAATATTTCCAGAACGCTGAAAGCCTCTCTAATTGACGCCCTACTTACATTCAATTGGTCTCGCAATTCCCGTTCTGAGGGTAACCGATCGCCTTTTTTAAGGTGTCCCGTATAAATCATCTCTTGAATCTGCTCAATGACCTGCCGATATACTTTAATGCTTTTAATGGGTTTAAATGCAACTTCCATAGTTTACCACCTCATTAAGCATTCCTAATTTAATAGGAGGCTACATCCCTTATGTATTGTGTCGGCAAAAAACATTAATCCTGAAGGTACTTGCGTACAGAATTTTCATCAAGTGAAACGCCAAGCCCAGGACCCTCCGGTATTTTTATCTTACCATCCTTTACCGTAAATACATCCTCGCGAATAATCTCTGTGCGTAATGGATCCTCATTCATATTCAGTTCAAACAAAGTAGGTCCAGAAATCGCACCGATAAGTTGAAGCGTAGCCGCACCTTTCAAGCCGGAACCATAACAATGGGGAACTGCCTTAAATCCCCACGTATTAACCATATCAACAATTTTTTTACATTCTGTTATTCCTCCGGCTCTTATATCCGGTTGGTAAACATCAGCCGCTTCCTGAAGGAGTAAATCTCTGAATTCTTGACGTGTGTTCTGATGCTCACCCATGGCGATCGGGGTCCGAATGCGCGCCGCTAAGTTTCTGTAGCCTTCAATATTGGAAGAATCGATCGGTTCCTCAATCCAATCCAGATTATATTTTTCAAGAAGGTATGCATTTCGCTCCGCATCGACTCTCGACCAACCCGAATTAACGTCAACCATCAATCGGCATTCATCACCTAATATATTCCGTGCGGTCGCCACCAATTTTTCATCAATCTCTGGGTTAACCCCGATTCTAATTTTAGTAGCTTTGAAGTTTTTTTCTAAAGTCTCTTCCATTTTTTCCGGCAGCTCCTCTAAGGTCAGATAGCTCCAACTGGCGTATACCGGGACCTCTGTGCGATACTTCCCCAAGAGGGAAGCTACCGGCTGATTCATAGCCTTACCAGCAATATCCCATAAGGCAACATCTACTGCACCAAGGGCATACATCTCGGTAGCCAAACGACCCATCGCCCGTGGTAGGTTGATGAGCTTTTCCCACAAGTAGCCGATCTTTAAAGGGTCCTCCCCAATTAATTGCGGTTTATACTTATTCAGTATTATATCTCTAGCCACGGAATCACCGGTGGGTTCTGCATCAACATCGCCTATACCAATTATACCTTCATCTGTAAATATTTTAACAAGGATAATTTTCCGCTGTAATATTTGAAGATGGGAAAATACAACTGGCTTTTTACATCTATACCCAAGAATATCAACTTGCACGTCAGTAATCTTCATCGTAACTATCTCCTTTTGCTTAATATTTTTCTCCATCTCAAGGTCGATTTAAAAAACAAGACCGCTGAACTGAACATTCATATTGGGTCTTTTGTTCAGCGGTCTTAATTTATCCTAGCTTATTTAGCTATCCCGAAGTCCTGGCCTAACTTCATGTAGGTATTAAAGATACTTTCCAGTCTTTGAATGGTCTCTTCTTTTTCCATGAAATTAATCTCGGTCGCCACATTGTCGAATTCCTTAATCACTTCTGGTCTAGTCATAACCTTACGGAATGCGTCTCTTATTTTTGTCTCAACTTCTTTGGAGATTCCTTTTGGCGCATAAAGAACATACTCGTTGTAAAGCTCGGCCTGGATTCCTTGTTCAATCAGCGTTGGAATATCCGGGACATACTTGCTTCGGGAGGTCCCCATGGTCCCAAGAATCCGAACATCGCCTGATTCATAAAAAGACAAAGCACTATTTAAAGCCACAACAGTGATGTCACAATGCCCACCCAATAAGGACACCATTCTCGGATTATCTCCTGACTTGGGAACGAAGTTGACTTCGATTCCCGTATCAGAAATCATTTGCAGTACACCGAATTGGTTAGTGGTCCCTGGAGCAAATTCAAATATGTATTTCCCCGGATTTGCCTTGGCGTCCTTAACAAAGTCGTTAATCGTCTGCCAGGGAGAATCACTCTTAACTACTACTACGTTATCACTTTTGGCACCAACCGCGATCGGCGTGAAATCTTTCCAAGTATAATTTGTGACACCTGTAATATGGAGGCAATGCATAACATGATGTTGCCACAACAGCTTGTGCCCATCCGGTCTGGCATTTAGAACTTCCATTTCCCCGATTTTACCTTGTGCTCCGGCAATATTAACAACCACCATTGTTTCGCCGAGATATTCTGGAATGTATTTAGCAATGATTCGGCTGGTAATGTCACTTCCTCCGCCAGGATTGTAAGGAATGATTACTTCCACCGGTTTGCTGGGATATTTGGCCGCATATACATTGACACAGGCAAAAACCATTAACAATGTAAGACTAACAATCAACCAACTACGTTTCTTCAAAGATATTCCCTCCTAGTTTTTTCTTGTGGACCACTTCTGTTAAGGATAAGAAGATAATCGCTATTCCCTTTACCACCCCCTTCCTTTAAGCACCATTGATAAAAGCTCCTAATCCAAAGGGGTTGTTTTGAGGCCAAACTAGATTATCATCAGACTTTAAAACGACACGGGTTGCGGTAGCAATTGAAGAACCAATTTCTCTTGAATTTAATAGGAGAAACTCTCGGCAGGTAATGCCTTATTATCTTCCAGTTCTTTTTCGATCTCCAGCAATCTGTTGAATTTTTCCGTTCTTTCGGCTTGAACAGGAGGCCCGCATTTAATCAAATCAGCTCCAATCCCCACTGCTAAATCGGCAATAAAACATTTGTGTATCTTTAACATCCGAAACGAACTAGCGGATATTTGCTCTAAAAAGAGTAAAGGCGCGAGGGCAAAAATTTTTGCCTCTCACGCCTTGGTTGAATTCCGTACCATTATCCCTACCCCTTCGCGCGGATGTTTACGCGCAATTCGCCATCTATCGCGGGAGACCAAATACAAAGGCTAAAGCATAGGTGAGGATGAACAAGATGACCTGGGGGGGCAGAAGCCTGGTCCAAAAAGGCAAGACCGCCGTCCGGAAATGTTCCACCGTTAAAACAAAACAAAGGTGGAGCGGAGAAAGGATGGTACCGATATGCCCAGCCACAAAGGCGAGCATCAGCGCGCCCAGGTGTAATATACCCCCATGGTTAAAGATGGGAAGCAGCACCGGATAGGTGATGCCGACAAAAGCCGACGGCATCCCCGTCAAGAGCCCGATGATGAAGGGAAACACAATCAGCAGTACCGAACTGGGAATACTGGCCTTTGCCATCAAGGCCGGAATCTCCTGTGGTATACCGGTCCACTCAAAAGTGGTTTTGAAGAAATACACCCCAAAGACCATCCCCAAAGTCGAAAGCGACCAAACCTTACGGAAAAGCCTACGGGTAAACCCTTCTTCTCTCGGCACTTGGGCAAATAAAATCAGCACCGTCAGAAGTAAAGGCCAGAGAATGGAAACCTTAAACACTACCACCACAAACACAATCGCCAGTACCGGCCAGACAATCTGGAACAGGCGGCGAAAGGCATGCCAAAAGCCGAGCCCCGACTCCTCCTGACTTTGGCCGCCAACGAGGAGCGCTCCTTCCGCGGCTTGGTTCCGTGCCAGGACCGGCCGGAGAAAAAAGACTGTCCCCAGCACTGTAAAGAAAATGGACGAAGGTAACATCAACAAGATATATTTTCCGGTCTCGACTCCGGATAGATAGATCGCCAGGATCACACCGGGAAATAATGGACTGCAGAATTCCCAGACATGCCGAAACCAGTAGTTCAAAAGGGCCTTTTCCGTCCGGTCAAGCTCAAGGTCTTGCGCGGCCAGGTCGACCAAGGACGCCGAGAATTTCGCTCCGCCATAAGCCGGAATCAAACCGAACAGCGCAGGTAAAAACGCGGTAATTTTCGCTCTGTTCTTAACAGTTCCCCGTAAAACCTGAAAGGTCCGGTCAAAGTAGGCGGTCTTCCGCAGCAACTCCTCCAAAAGGTTGATCAGAAGAATGATGCCGATGATCTGAAGAAATCGGCCGTCACTGACTGTCCTGTACACAATCGCGCCGAAATCAGACAGACCGTTCCCAGAGAACAACAGTAAAACTCCAGAAGAAAGGAGGAGGGACCAACCGAGACTAACTCTAAAAACTAACAAGGCAATTAAGATCACAACTGAAATGACGAGCGGTAATAGTTGCGGCAATTTCTAATTCACCTCGTGTCCGTAATGATAAACGTAGAAAAATACTTAGAAAATCAAGTCTGTCATGACTGTCATTTTCCACGGGACAGAATCGTATTCAACGGAACAAGGAAACAACATTCTGCCCCTTTTGCCACTCACCATATGCGCGCATATATCCCCCCTGCCCGCAGCAAAAGGGCCGCCAGGACGGCCATCAACGCATAAAGTAGACAAGGGATAAGATTTCGCTTGATCAGTCTTCCTTCTGCCCCCATCATACCCACGGTTGCGCAGGTGGCCACCACGTTGTTGAAAGAGATCATACTGCCAAACGCACTCCCAACCACATGGAGAGCAACAGTGAGCACCGGTGGTAGTTCCAAAAGCAATGCGGTCTCATATTGAAACGAAGCGAACAGAATATTCGAGACTGTACTTGACCCGGACACAAAAGTGCCCATAATCCCGATGAACGGGGCGAAAAACATAAAGGCGTTGCCCGCCACAGCGGCCATAAACCGGGCCATCGTGGTCATCATACTGTCTAACCCGGCGGTATTCACATGGGAATTCAGCATTAACTGAACCATTGCCACCCCGAAAAATAAAGCCACCGCCGCCCCGGAGATCTGTTGAAATGTGTTCTGCCAAGCTCGCTTGGTTTGGGCGGGTGTCATTCCGTGCAGGAAATGGGTGAGAAACGCAACAAGGGTAAAAGGGATAATCCCCGGCAGATAGGCCCAGGCCAGTTCATAGTCTAATCCCTCGATCCCCAAAATACGGGGGATAGTAATTTTTACTGAAGATAAAAGAGTCTTGAGCCCGAAAGCCGGAATCCGCGTGGTCACTAAGATCACGGCGATCAACATGTAAGGCACCCAGGCCTTCCACAAGGGCATCCCCACCTCTACCCCATGGTTCTCTTCTGGTTCCAAATTGGATCGCCAATCGGTCGCCCAAGCGCTGGGTGGCGGAAAATCCCATTGGGTTTTCGGTGCTAAAAAACCGGATTTTGCCGTCCAGAAGAGAATGGGTAGCCCCACCAGGCCACCGATTAAAGCTGGAAATTCCGGCCCCAAAAAGCGGGCCGTGCAGTAATAGGGAACCACATAGACCAGACCGGCAAAGAGCGCAAAAGGCATGGCGGCAAAGGCGTGTTTTGGTGATCTATCCTCACCGAATAATACCACCAAAAAACAAAGACCAATCAAGGGAACAAAGAAGCCGACAAGGGCATGTAAAAGTGCCACCTGTTCGGTGAGGAGCATAGTAAGACGGGCGGGGCCAGCATTGTCCAAAGAAGTAGTGAGGCTATTGGCCGCGCTCAAGAGCGGTGTCCCGGCCGCTCCGAAAGAAACCGATGTCCCATTCAAGATCAGGCCGATCATCGCTGCAGCTAATGGAGGGAAACCCAGCCCGATCAGAAGGGGAGCGGCTAGGGCCGGCGGGGCCCCGAATCCGGCTGCCCCCTCGATAAAAGCACTAAACATCCACCCGATGATGATCGCCTGGAGGCGGTGGTCTTTTGTTATATGTCGAAAAGCATTGCTAATCCTCTGCATCGCACCGGATTGTTTTAGGGTGTTCAAGATTAACACCGCGCCAAAAATAATGATGATTACGTCCAAAGCTTTTAACGCCCCAAACAGAGAATAACCGAGAACATGGACCGGTTCCATCCGCCAAACGGCAAGCGCGATTAGGCACACCAAGCCCCAAGCCAAGGGCAAGACTCTTTTCGCACTCCAGTTGAAAACCGCCATTAACAGAACGGTGACTAAGATCGGTAAAAAGGCAATTAGGGCGAGCAAGGTTAAAACCTCCCTCTTTAGTCTGATAGCTTCATGGCAGGACTTATCCGCAAAATCAGTACTTTAACGCTCCTAACCGTACCCCCGCTGGCTACCAACCCAACAAAGTGACGAAGATTTGAAGCAGCTAGAACTATTTTCGAAATTGGTCTGTTCTATTCTAACACCGTTTTGGCGTCCTGTCACTTTTTCAGCACATTTTGCCAAACCGTAACAACCTGCTGTTTATGAATATGCCACTACCCAATTTATCCCCACATCCTATGGGTGATATTAAAAAAATTGGCCGCTCGGGCCAATTGCAGCACAATTAAAGGGCAACCAGGGCTCTTGATCGCCTTTATTCTCTATTAAGCTGTTTCTCGAAGTTTTCCCGGTATTCGCTGGGTGTTTTGTTGGTAATTTTCTTGAAACAGCTACTGAAATAGTAGGGATCATTATAGCCCACCGCAGTAGCAATTTCATAAATTCGCATCTCCGTATGCTTCAGTAGTTCCTTGGCTTTATTAATTCGACAGTCGGTCAAATAATCGGAGAACTTCTTACCAGTACGCTCGGTAAAAAGCAGACTGAGGTATCCCGGGCTGATTTTATATTTCTCCGCCATGGCGGAGAGGGTTATATCCTCAGCATAATTCGTTTCAAGGTAACGGCGGATTTCATCAACGCGCTGCTGGTTAAGGCATTCTCGATTTTGGCTAATTATGTGGTTGACCCGGGAAAATATTCCTTTAAATACTTCTTCGAGTTCATTCAGGCATTGTGTACGACTGATCACACTTAACGGGGGGACACCATCCTCAAAGATCTCCTCTAAGTCATACCCCAATTCAATCAGGGTGGCACAGGTTAATAACAACAAATTGGCGGCAATAATTCGGATCGGCTCCGGACCCAAGCAGTATGATCTCATCTCGGCAAACAGCCTCTCCAGGTCTTCGAGAATTTCATCGTAGGCCCCAATCCTTAAATCATCAAAAATCCGGTTCTGATAAAGCTGGAAAAAGATTTTATGATAACCCGGATGAACAAGATTAAGATCGCCGACCGCATAAACCCGGTTAAAGCCATAGAGGAACCGATTCTGAAGCGCCATCCCTGCTTCCCGGTGCGCAACGGAGAGATCCGATAGCGCTTGATAACAATTACTGATGCCGAAGGTGATATCCTTATTTAGATGAACCCGGAGTCTAGTTAACCATTTCTCAAGGCACAACGGTAAATCCCGATCGGGATTAAAAACTACCGCCACAATTTGATGATGGTAGTAATTGAGGAGCAAAAATTGGTACGATGAGCTTTTAAGCGCCCATTCTATATGCTGGTAAAACTGGAGATCCAATAAGTATTTGTCCTCGGGCGCGTCGGGGCTATCATGAAGCTCCATCACCACCACCTGGTAGGGTCTTTTTTCATACGCATCCAAACCCAAAAACTGTAACTTTGCCTCAAAGTCGGATTCAGTCATTTTTCCATTTAACAGATCGGCGAGAAACTTTTCCCGCAAAGCCGGCATATTATTACTGATTTGGGCCCGTAAGGTAGCAATCTCTTCTTCTTTAGCTTGTTCTTCACTCATCTCCCCTTTCACCCGAAGCGCCACGTCCAAGAGACGCTTCGTCGCAAAAGGCTTTAACAGGTATTCGGAGACTGCGAGGTTAATCGATTCACGGGCATATTCAAATTCGGCAAAACCGGAAATGACAATGATTTTCATCCGGTAGTTCCGCTTTTTAATCTCTTTAATCAGATCAATCCCGTTCATCACCGGCATTTGAATATCGGTCACGACGATCTCGATCGGGTGCTGTTCCAAAAGGTCTAAAGCCTCCTGCCCATTACTAGCCCCAAGGACCGGGTCGAAACCGTAATCATGCCATGGAACGTTGTTCATTAATTTTCGCTTGATCGCTTCTTCATCTTCGACCAACAAGATTCCGCTCAATGTTTTACCTCCTTTTGCCCACCCGTCTTATTCGATCAGCGGTAACCGAAGGACCACCTTGGTTCCCTGATCAAGGGTAGATGTTAACCACAACCCGTATTCTTGGCCAAAAGCAAGGACAATTCGCTCGTGGACATTACGCAACCCAAACCCGTGTTTCCCTTGTTCTTCCGAACGATCTCCCCGTAAATATCTGTTGATCGCCGCAACCTGGCTCGCGGGCATTCCCGGACCATTGTCGATCACTTCAAAACAGATCGTTTCGTTCGCTCCGTAACCCTTGATGATAATTAAACCATCATTACTTTCCAAAGAACGTACCCCATGGTAAATTGCATTCTCGACCAAAGGTTGCAAGAGGAGCTTTAACGTTTTATTGCGGGTAATATCATCCTCAACCTCAATTTGGTAATCATACTTCTCGCCATGGCGTAATTTTTGGATGTAAAGGTAGTTCCGGATATGCTCCACTTCTTCCTTAATGCTGATTAACTCGCGGCCTTGACTCAAACTAATCCGGAAAAAAGCCCCTAGAGCTTCCACCATCTTAATCACATCTTCATTTTGTTCTGTCTCCAACAAGCCGATAATTACCTCCAGCGTATTATAGATAAAATGCGGCTTAATCTGTTCTTGAAGAGCCCGCATCTCAATTTGGCGCAATTTCTTTTGCTCCTGGACACTTTGGCGCATCAAGCGCCGGATCTGGGAGAGCATTTGGTTAAAGGTCTGCCCCAACTGGCCAATTTCATCATTGGTCCGAACGGGAACAATTGTATTGAGATCGTCCGCTGCCGCCCACATTGAGGACTGAAGTTCTTTCAAGGGCTTCGTTAAAACCCCAGCCAGCAAAAGCGCTACCAGGATCACAGCGATAATTGAACCCACAATTAAGGCAAAGGACATCCGTGCTACCGTCGTCATTTCCGCAATTAATTCCGCCCGGTCGGAAATACCGATAATGCTCCAATTAGCCGGGGTCAAGGTTTTCCCCAGAATCACCCGGTTTCCGTGGGTGTAATACCCGCTCCGCCAGGTTTCACCCACCGGATTACCCAGGAGTAGCCCGACGGACTTCCCGATCAATTCAGGCTGGGGGTGAAAGATAATTTGGCCATTTTGGTCGACCAAGGTTACATAGCCGGTTTTTCCTAACCGGATGTCGCGGCAGATCCGCGCCAAGAGATCGAGCTCCACATCAATACTCATGATCCCCAAAAAATTATCATAATCACCGTAGATCCCACACCCAACAGAGAAGACCTTTCCGCCCAGCCAATCGTCGTGGGGGCCATAGATCGCCATGGTATTATCCTGCGTCGTTCGGTTGATCAAGATTTGAAAGAGTTTGTTCTGGGAAAGATCGACATTCGTCACGCCATAACAACCGATTTTTACTCCTTCTAAGGTTGTAATGGAAACTTCCCGCAGATCGGTTTTGTATTTTTTTATGTTATTTAGATTTTCCCAGAGACGATAGGTGTATTTCTGGTTACCCTCAATATCATCGATCATACTAAGTTTCAAGAATTGGAGGATGTAATAGTCGTTTCGTAAATCGAGGATCCGCTCCAGATCACTGAGGTAGATTTGGAGGTTTCGCTCCACCCGGCTAATAACCGTCTCTGTATAAGTACGGACATTTTGTTGGAGGATCTCAAGGTAGGTATAGTAAGAAAGAAAAGCCAGTAAGATCAGGGGGATCAGACTTAAACCCGTAAACGATACGATGAATTTTGTCCGCAGCGACTTTAGGCGGAAAATGTTTTGGAATACCTTTCCAAGCGTCGCAATGAACTTCCTCATTTGATATCCCACGGTTTCTTTGTCTGGAGTAGTTGGCTGAAATTGGTTTCATCCGCCAATTCCAAACCGGTATCAATAAAATCCGAAGGAATTGGGAGATCTTTGATGGCACAGACCAAGTAGCTGACGGTAAACTCGCCCATTTTCCGATAATCTTGACCAACTAAAGCCTGGGCAAAACCTCTGACCGCCGCTTGCAACACCGGGTAAGAGGTATCCATCGCAACGGTAATACCCCCGTTTCGACACCATTGGTCATAAACGGGCATTGCTTCGGGCGGCCCAAGGAAAGCCCACCCACCGGTGAAGAAGAAAGCATCCGTCTCCGGGTGCTTCTTTAGATATGCTTCCACTTCTTTAGCGGCAGTGGTCGTATCCTCATCACAGATCAATAAGGT
>JAAZDX010000217.1 GCA_012512605.1 Bacillota bacterium | reverse complement strand
CGATTATAATGGGGAGGATTACCACCGATGGTTGGGGAGAACCTGCTCGGGAACGAACGGCTATGATGGTGGAAGGGACGAAGGAGATCCCGCCCAAGATTAAAGCCAGGTAGACGGCCATCTCATCGGACACTTCGCCGGGGGTTTGGTTGACCTTTTCCAGTTCGTGCATGGCCTTAATGCCCAGCGGGGTGGCGGCGTGGCTTAATCCAAGCAGATTGGCGGCTAAACTGAGGGTAATGGCACCGATTGCTGGGCTATCATAAGGAAGACGGGGGAAAAGGCGGCGGAGGAGTGGATGGAGGGTCCGGGCCAATCTTTGGGTAAGGCCAGCGGCTTCGGCGATCTTTAACAGGCCGGACCAGAAGGCTAAAAAACCAACGAGACCCAAGGTAAAGCTGACGCTCTCTTCCATGGCGGTAATGAGGGCTAGAGTTGTCTCTTCGACGCGTCCGGTCGCTCCGGCCACTAAATAGCCGAGGAAAAAAAGGGCAAACCAGATTTTATTGATGGTAAGCACCTCCTCCATCGATCTATATATACGGTGGCTTGACAGGTTTATGCGCAATAAAAGTCTGGCTTATGATGGGAGAGAAAGATCGTGGGGACTTTTTCCCAACGCACGAAGGAAGAATTGGCCAGGAAATACCCGACGCAAAAATGTTGCGTCAAAGCGGAACTGGCGGCGATTGTGCGGGCTAGTGGCAGTCTGCATTTGCGGGCCAACCAATCTTATGCCGTAACGGTGATCAGCGAAAGCGCGGCTTTAATCCGGAAAACCCTCTTACTTTTGAAGAAATATTTTCAGCTTCCTGGACGGGTTATCGTGGAAGATACTGGACGCTTCAGCCGGCGCCGCTACCGTTTACAATTAATCGGGGCCCGCAACGTCAAGCGGGTTTTAAAAGAACTGGAGATCTTATCGGCCGGGTTGCAGCTGAACAGCGCAATTACGTCTTCGCTAGTCCGGAACGATTGCTGCCGGGCTGCTTTCCTCCGGGGTGCGTTTTTGGCTCGTGGCTCGATTACCGATCCCCAGAAACAAAATTATCATTTGGAGATCACCACCGAGAATGAGGAGTTTGCTTTAGGTCTAAATTATCTGATGAATCTTTGCGGGTTCCGGGCGGGCACGCACCACCGGAAGGAATATACGGTCTATCTGAAGGGTGCCGAAACGATCGGGCGGTTTATCAGCTTCATGGGTGCCCATGGCGCATTTTTAGCCATGGAAGAAGTACGTGTGATTAAAGAGATGCGGAATGAAGTGAACCGTTTGGTTAATTGCGAGACGGCCAACCTGGAGAAAACGGTGCGGGCGGGTTTGGAACAAGTAGAAGTGATCAAGGCTTTAGAAAACCGGAAGGTGCTGGAGAAACTCCCCACAAGCCTCCAGGAGATTGCGCTGTTACGCCTGGACCATCCCGAAGCCAGCCTGCGGGAACTGGGTGAATTGGCCACGCCGCCCTTGAGTAAGTCGGCGGTGAACCACCGGATGCGGAAATTGTTAAAAATTGCCGAAACTTTTGTTGACCGGGAGGAAATGAATTCTCCGGGATGAAGCTTTTATTTTGAACTTATTTCAACCTAAGTAAAGGCGATTTCCCGACGCAACCCTCCTTTTTCAAAGGAAATCTTCCGACTTACGGCGAGTTGCAAAAACTGTTATTGTAGTTTTAGCTTGATCGGGAGATAATTCCAGTAGCAATAAAAATCGGTTGCCCATTGCCGGGTAGACGATGCATAGGAAAAAGGAGGAGAAAAATGGGAGTGAAGATTGGGATTAACGGTTTTGGACGGATTGGACGGAATGTTTACCGTGCAATTCACCAGTACCATCCGGACTTGGAGGTTGTTGCGGTCAACGACCTAACAAACGCGGATACCCTTGCCCATCTTTTAAAGTACGATTCGGTCCATGGGCGCTTGGATGCAGCCGTCAATGCGGAAACCGACCAGATCAGCGTGGATGGAAAGACGGTTAAAGTACTTTCAGTGCAAGATCCGGCGGAGATCCCCTGGTCGGAGTATGGTGTGGAGATCGTGATTGAAGCCACGGGCATTTTTACCTTAAAAAATGATGGGGTGAACAAGAAGGGACGGCAGGTGCGCGGCGCGGTCAATCATATTACCAAAGGCGGCGCGAAAAAAGTGATCATTACGGCGCCCGCGAAGGAGGAGGACCTGACCATCGTGATGGGGGTCAACCAAGACCAGTACGACCCCCAAAAGCACCATGTTGTCTCCAATGCATCCTGTACCACCAACTGTTTAGCCCCGGTCGCGAAAGTCTTGCACCAAAAATTCGGCATAAAACGGGGTTTGATGACAACCGTACATAGCTATACCAATGACCAGCAGATCTTAGACTTACCCCATAGCGACCTAAGACGGGCCAGAGCGGCTGCTTTATCAATTATCCCCACGACCACCGGAGCGGCACGGGCCGTGGCTTTGGTCCTGCCGGAGTTGAAAGGGAAACTGAACGGGTTTGCCATGCGGGTGCCCACACCCAACGTCTCTGTGGTCGATCTGGTGGCGGAACTTAATCAGTCGCCGGTGAGTGCGGAAGAGATCAACGCGACTTTGAAAGCAGCGGCCGAAAATGAACTCAAAGGGATTATGGCTTATAACGAGCTGCCGTTGGTTTCTAAAGATTATAACGGTGATCCCCACTCGTCCATTGTGGACGGCCTTTCGACGATGGTGATCGAGGATAACCTGGTGAAAGTCGTTGCCTGGTACGACAATGAATGGGGTTATTCCTGCCGGGTGGCGGATTTGGCGGTTTATATGGGGGAAAAAGGTCTTTAACATAACATTTTGCGTTGCGCAAAAAACCCGAGAAAGAAGCAAGGAGTGGTGTGCTGATGAAAAAGATGACCATCAAAGATCTGACGGTGAAAGGAAAACGGGTCTTAGTTCGGGTCGATTTTAACGTACCGGTCGACGACAACGGACAAATTACCGATGACCGACGGATCCAGGCGGCGTTGCCGACCATCAACTATCTGGCGGAGCAAGGCGCGAAAGTAGTTCTAGTCTCCCATTTTGGTCGGCCCAAAGGAGTGGACGACAAATTAAGGATGGACACGATTGCCCAGCGCCTGCGGGAACTTAGTGGCCGGAAGGTGATTAAGGTCAACGATTGTATCGGTGAAGAACCGCAAAAAGCCGTGGCCGCCATGGCCGAAGGTGACATCTTACTCTTGGAGAATGTACGCTTCTATAAAGAGGAGACGGCGAACGATCCGGAGTTTGCCCAGCATTTGGCGGCGGTGGCCGATCTTTATGTGAATGATGCGTTTGGAACAGCGCACCGGGCCCACGCTTCGACCGCCGGGGTGACCGCCTACCTGAAACCGGCCGCGGCTGGCTTTCTGATCGAAAAGGAACTGGAGATTATGGGTAAAGCCATCAGTGACCCCGAAAAGCCCTTTATTGCCATCTTAGGCGGGGCGAAAGTGGCCGATAAATTAGGGGTGATCACCAATCTCCTGAACAAAGTGGATACTTTGATCATTGGTGGGGGTATGGCTTATACCTTCTTAAAGGCGAAGGGCTTTGAGATTGGTAAATCCTTACTTGATGCGGAAAAAATCGACTTTGCCCGGGAGATGATTGCCCAAGCGGAGGCGAAAGGGGTCCAATTGTTGCTCCCGGTAGACGTGGTCGTGACCGATAACTTCAAGAGCCCAACCATGCATAAGACGGTGGCGGCCGACGCGATCCCGGCGGATCTGCAAGGGGTGGATATTGGACCCGAGACGATCAAGCAGTTTGCGGCGGCGATCAAAGCAGCGAAAACAGTGGTCTGGAACGGGCCAATGGGGGTCTTTGAGAATCCTGACTTTGCCGTAGGGACCAATGCCATCGCCGAAGCCATGGCCGAAGCCGACGCGACGACGATTGTCGGTGGCGGTGACTCGGCGGCGGCGGTCGAGCAGTTGGGCTATGCCGCTAAGATGACCCATGTCTCGACGGGTGGCGGTGCTTCACTGGAGTTTCTGGAAGGGAAAGTGCTGCCGGGGGTAGCGGCCCTCACCGATAAAGAATAAGAGGTGGTAACAGTGCGAAAACCAATTATAGCTGGAAATTGGAAGATGTATAAGACCAATACCGAAGCACGGGATTTGGTTAATGGGTTGAAGGAAAAGGCGTTGCCGGCCGCAGTGGAAGTGGTGCTTTGTCCGCCCTTTACAGCGCTATCGACCGTGGCGGAGCTTTTAAAGGGGACTACGATCGGCCTGGGTGCCCAGGACCTGTTCTGGGAGGAAGAAGGAGCCTATACCGGTGAAGTGTCACCGGTGATGCTCAAGGAGTTAGGTTGCACCTATGTGATTATCGGCCACTCGGAGCGACGGCAGTATTTTGGCGAAACCGACGAAACGGTGAACAAAAAGGTCAAAGCGGCGCTAAGCCACGACCTGAAACCCATCATTTGCGTTGGCGAAAGTTTAGAACAGCGGGAAGCTGGTGACACCAATTCTTTTGTCGCAGGACAAGTGGAAAAAGCCTTGGACGGCCTGGCACCGGAGAGCATTCCGCAGGTGGTCATTGCATACGAACCGATCTGGGCGATCGGCACCGGCCGCTCCTCCAGTGGGACCGATGCTAACCACGTGATCGGTTTGATTCGCCGGACGATCGCTAGTAAATTCCAACCCTACCTGGCCGATCAGGTCCGCATCCAGTATGGTGGTAGTGTGAAACCGGGGAATATTAAAGAATTTATGGACCAACCGGAGATCGACGGCGCCTTGGTTGGCGGCGCCAGCCTCAAAGCGGAGGATTTCTTTGGGATTATTTCCTTCTAAACAGGAGGATGTTTAATGGTAGTCGTCCACGCTGGGTAAACGCCGGGCTTGCGATTAGCATCATTTTCGATAAGCATCGAACGGCGGCGGCGAAAAAGTATTTAAAGCAAGTTAGGCAGTGTTGAACGGAGAGATGCAAGATGGAACTTAAACAAAGACCGGTTGGGTTAATTATCTTGGACGGGTGGGGTCATAATCCCGATCCCACCTACAATGCGATTCAGGCGGCCAATACACCTTTCCTCGACCGGATGATGGCGGAAAACCCCCATGCCCTGGTCGAAACCTCCGGCGAGGCCGTCGGTCTGCCCGAAGGCCAGATGGGTACCTCAGAAGTCGGACACCTGAACATGGGGGCCGGACGGATTGTCTATCAGAGCCTGGTCCGGATCAGTAAAGCGCTGAAGAGCGGCGAAATTAAGCAGAATCCGGTCTTTTCCGAACTTATCAAATATCTGGTTGATAACGGAAAACCCCTTCATTTTATGGGACTTGTCTCCCCCGGTGGGGTCCACAGCCATACCGAACATTTATACGAATTTATCCGGTTGGCGGTGGCGATGGGCGTCAAGGATGTTTATGTCCACGCTTTTCTTGACGGGCGTGATACCCCGCCAGCCAGTGCCAAGCAGTATCTGGCGGAGCTGGAAGCGGAGCTAAAAAAAATCGGGATCGGGCGCATTGCCACCGTTTCCGGCCGGTATTACGCGATGGACCGGGATAAACGGTGGGATCGGGTGGAAAAGGCTTACGCCGCCATGGTGGATGGTGAGGGGGAAAAAGCCACCAGTGCGCTGGCTGCGGTAGAGGCTTCGTACAAAAAGGAGATTTATGACGAGTTTGTTCTTCCGACCGTGATTGAAGCCGACGGAAAACCGGTGGCCACCATTGAGCCCGGTGACGGGGTGATCTTTTTTAATTTCCGTCCCGACCGAGCACGGGAGATCACTAGGGCTTTTGTGAATCAAGCCTTTGCCGAATTTCCACGGGAAAAGGGCTTTCTGGGGACACACTTTGTCTGCTTGACCCAATACGATGAGGAGCTGGACGTCCCCCTGCTTTTCCCGCCCGAGGAAGCGATGGAAAACATTTTCGGGAAGTACCTCAGTGCATTAGGGTTGAGACAACTCCGGATCGCGGAGACCGAGAAATACGCCCATGTGACCTACTTTTTTAATGGCGGAGAAGAGGTTCCTTTTCCCGGGGAAGAACGGATCTTGATTCCTTCGCCGAAAGTGGCTACTTACGACTTACAACCGGAGATGAGCGCCGTGGAGGTTACCGACCGGGTCTTAGCCGAGATCGCCTCCGACCGCTTTGATGTGATCATCATGAACTACGCCAACGGCGACATGGTTGGTCATACCGGGATCTGGGAGGCGGCGGTGCAAGCGGCGGAAACGGTCGACGCCTGTCTGGCGCGGGTGGTCCCGGCGATCCTGGAAAAAGGCGGGGTGGTGCTGATCACGGCCGACCATGGTAACGCCGAGTTGATGGTTGATCCCGCGACGAAGGAGCCTTGGACCGCTCATACGACTTTCCCGACGCCGGTGGTCCTCATTGGTTACGAAGGGAAATGTCGATTAAAGAATGGCATTTTGGCGGATATTGCCCCGACTGTGCTTGAGCTTATGGGCCTAGCCAAACCGGCGGAGATGACAGGAAATTCTTTAATCGAACGCCTTCCTTAAGGTAGTCGCCCCAAAGGTTTGGAGTTAATCATAAATCAGAAGAAAGCTGAAGGAGGAGTAAGAATTGACTTCAATCATTGATCTTCATGCCCGAGAGATTTTAGACTCGCGCGGGAACCCCACGGTTGAAGTGGAAGTCGCACTGGCCGGAGGTGCGGTTGGCCGTGCGGCGGTACCGTCTGGTGCTTCTACCGGTGCTTTTGAGGCCGTTGAATTAAGGGATGGGGATAAAGGCCGTTACTTAGGTAAAGGGGTCCAGACGGCGGTTAATAACGTCAATAACGATATCGCCGGCGAAGTGATTGGGATGGATGCTTTGGACCAGACCGAGATCGACCAGTTGATGATCGATTTGGATGGGACCCCGAACAAGGGTAAATATGGGGCTAACGCGATTTTAGGGGTTTCATTAGCAGTGGCCAAAGCGGCCGCCAATGCGCTGGAGATCCCCCTCTTCCGTTATCTTGGTGGTGCCAATGCTAAAGAGCTTCCGGTGCCGATGATGAACATTCTCAACGGTGGCAAGCATGCGGACAATAGTGTTGATCTGCAGGAGTTTATGGTCATGCCTGTCGGGGCGGAGAGCTTCACCCAGGCGTTGCAGTGGGGCGCCGAGATCTTCCATGCTTTAAGAGCAGTGTTGAAGGCCAAAGGCTATGCTACAGCCGTTGGGGATGAAGGCGGCTATGCGCCCGACCTGAAGAGCAACCAGGAAGCCCTGGATGTGATCATGGAAGCAATCACTAAGGCCGGTTTAACCCCGGGTAAAGAGATTATGTTTGCCATGGACCCAGCCACGACCGAATTATGGGAAGAGGCAAAGGCGAAAGGCGAAGAAGGCAAGTATTATTTCTGGAAATCGGATCTAATGAAGACCCGTGAAGAGATGGTGGAGTTTTGGCTTGATCTGGTCAACAACTATCCCATCATCTCGATCGAGGACGGCATGGCCGAAGAGGATTGGGACGGTTGGGCGATGCTGACCGAAGGGTTGAAGGGCAAAGTGCAGCTGGTGGGCGATGACCTGTTTGTGACCAATACGGAGCGTTTGGCAAAAGGGATCAAGCTGGGTGTGGCCAATTCGATTTTGATCAAGGTCAACCAGATCGGTACGCTCACCGAGACGCTCGACGCGATTGAAATGGCGAAAAGGGCCGGTTACACGGCGGTTGTTTCTCACCGTTCGGGTGAGACGGAGGACACCACCATTGCCGATATCGCCGTTGCCACCAATGCGGGGCAGATTAAAACCGGGGCTCCTTCCCGGACCGACCGAGTAGCCAAGTACAACCAGTTGCTGCGGATCGAAGATCTGTTGGGTGACCGGGCGGTCTACAACGGACTCGCCGCTTTCTACAACTTAAAGAAGTAAATGGGGGAAGATACGGAAGGTTGGTAGGGCCAGCCTTCCGTATCGTTTGCAATCTCCTTGACAAAACTCTGCACAGGTCTTGTTAAGGATGGACAACTTTGATACAATAGAAAAATAAGCAACCCAGCAGGGGGTGAAGATGTGAATTTCTTTTCAGTTCTTTTATTAATTGTCTCTTTGGCTTTGATTGTGCTGGTCACGATTCTTCCGAGCAAAGAGGAAGGCCTTGGTGCATTAGGGGGCGGATCTTCCCGCTTTTTTGGTAAAAACAAGGGCTTGGAGGCGCTCCTGAACAAAATAACAGCCGTGTTAGGGGTGGCTTTTTTCCTGCTTGCGATCATTGCCAATCTGGTTTAACTCCCGAATGGGAGTTTTTTCTTGTTTAAACTAGGATCTTTTGCTTAAGAAAAAACTAGGTTGAACCGAAGTTAATATTGAATTACCTAGAACATCCAAGGCGACTGGAGTTTCATGCACTTTCCACCAGGTGAAAGCAGGAAAAACCCACCTAGACGTAGAATAAAATTGTAGTTTAGGGGAGTATAGGCCACAGGGAGGGGTACCTTTGGAATTTAACAGCATAAAAAAGCGCCTGATGATTCGGATCGTTTTTTCTTTAGTTATTATCCTCTTGTTCAGTAATTTCTTGGGAGTTTTTATTTCCAGCAAATATTTACGGCTCATCCTCAATCTGCTGGTGATTGGGGTGTGCTTAAAATTTGTTGAAGGCTTTTTTACCAAAGGGGTATTAAGGCCAATTTATCAGATCAACAAAGTTGCCGAGGAAGTTGCCGAGAACAACTTAAGTAACGAAGTTGAGATTCGGACTACCGACGAGTTTGCTATCCTTGGTCATAATATCAACCGCATGCTTGGCAACCTCCGTCGTATTCTCCAAGAAAACCTGGAAGCCGCGGAGAAATTGACGTTGGCGGCCCATGATATGTCGGCCATGGCGGAACAGGCGAATCTTTCTTCACAAGAAGTTACGAACTCCATTGATGTCATTGCGCAAGGTACCGAAGAACAATCCCATCATGTAAAACAATCCTCCCTTGCCGCGCAACAAATGGCCTCAACTTCGCAAGAAGTTGCTGCCGAATCGCAGAAAGCGGCCTCCTTTTCAAGTAAAGCTTCGGAACGGGCGAAAGCCGGTGGAGAAATTATTCAGACTGTACGGGCCAAAATTCTTCAGGTTAAAGAGACAGTTGACGCTTCGGCTGATACCGTTCGTCATCTAGGCCAGCGTTCGCAGGAGATCGGGAAGATTACCGACGTGATTCGGGGAATCTCCCGCCAGACCAACCTCCTGGCTTTGAATGCAGCCATCGAAGCCGCCCGGGCGGGGGAACACGGACGTGGATTTTCCGTGGTTGCTGATGAAGTTCGTGCCCTGGCTGAGCAGACCACCGAATCGACCATCCAGATTGCAGAGATGATCGATGAGATTCAGAAGGAAACCCAAGCGGCAGTTGAGGCTATGGAGTCCGGGAAGAATGTGGTTGATGAAGGTGCCGCTTTGGCCATTCAAGCGAACGAAGCCTTTACGGCAATCGTTACCGCCGTTACCGAAACCGTTCAGACGATTCAGGAGATTGCCGCGGCTTCGCAGGAACAGGCGGCCAGTAGTGAAGAGATGACCAGCACGATGACGG
>JAAZDX010000216.1 GCA_012512605.1 Bacillota bacterium | reverse complement strand
CTTCCATCTCCACCTCATATTTCCGGATCATCTCCTGGTTTAAATACATCCAGGAATAGCGCTGATTAGCGGAGATTTGAAGGGTAGAAAGGACTTCCCCTAGGAGGCGAACGGAGGCAAAACTTCTTTCTTCATAAACCCGTTCCGCAATCTGTGAAGGGGAAATTTGGTAGTCTTCGACCAATTTCGAAGCCATGGAAAGCACTTCTCCAGTCGTGTTCGAATAACGGAAAAATCCGGTGTCGGTTGCAATGGCGGTATAAAGGGCGCTGGCGATCGCCGAATCAATGGGGTAAGCGCACTTTTCCAGCAATTCGAAGATGATCTGCCCGGTAGCGGCGGCATCGGGCATGACCAGGTTCACTTGGCCAAAATGATCGTTGGAAATATGGTGATCGATATTGACCAATAAGGGCTCACTACTGAAGATTTTATCCGGTAATTGTAGACGCGCTCGTTCCGCGCAATCGACACTGATTACCACCTCCGGACGGAAGGTAGGCTGTTTTACCGTGCGTTGAATCTCCGGTAAAAAATAGAAGGTCAAAGGGACCCCGTCAGGTAAGATCATATCCACTTGTTTGCCAGCCTTTTCTAAAGATAAGCCAAGCGCCAATAATGAACCGATCGCATCACCGTCAGGATGCAGATGGCAACCGATCGAAAAACGGTTGTATTTTTTTAACGTGAGGATAATCTGATCCCAAGCAGAAGGTGAACTCAAAGCCCGTCTTCGCCTCCCTCTTTCTGAATCTCGTTGAGGAGCGATAGAACTTTGGCCCCTTCTTCCAGTGAATTATCGGAAATAAAGGTGAGCTCGGGTGTATACCGCAAGCGGATCCTTTTTCCCAGTTCGGAACGGATGAAACCCTTTGCGCTTTCCAACCCTTCCATGGTCGCTGCTTGCTGCTGTTTATCTCCAAAGACACTAACATAGATCTTGGCATGGCTAATGTCCCGTGAAACACGCACATTAGTAATGGAAGCAAAACCAATCCTTGGGTCTTTAAGGTCTTTTTGCAGTATGGTGCCGAGTTCTTCTTTGATCAATACCGCAAGGCGTTCCGCCCGGTATTCGGACATCCTTGACCCTCCCTTTATTTTAGCGAATCATCCGTTGTGGACTTTTTAATCTCTTCGTTGGTAAAGGCTTCAATAATATCACCTTCTTTAATATCATTGAATCTTTCCAAACCGATTCCACATTCAAAACCGCTGACTACTTCGCGCACATCATCTTTGAACCGTTTTAAACTTTCAATTTTTCCTTCAAAGACCACTACATTATCCCGGAGCACGCGCGCTTCACTGTTGCGGGTGATCTTCCCTTCAGTTACGTAGGAACCAGCCACAACACCTGCTTTCGGGACCTTAAATGTAGCTCTAACTTCGGCCCGTCCAAGCACCACTTCGCGGTATTCCGGTTCCAACATTCCTTCCATGGCTTTTTTCACATCATCGACGATGTCATAGATGATCCGGTATAAACGAAGGTCTACTTCTTCCCGTTCGGCGACGCGTTTGGCAATTGGATCCGGACGGACGTTAAAACCAACGATAATCGCACCCGACGCGGACGCTAACATCACATCACTCTCACTGATCCCGCCAACTCCGCCGTGAATAACTTTCACGCGGACTTCTTCGTTGGAAAGACGCTCTAAAGAAGCCTGGATCGCCTCGACGGAACCCTGGACATCCGCTTTCAGGACGATGTTCAAGTCCTTCATTTCGCCTTCCTTGATCCGGGCAAAAAGGTCTTCCAACTTGAACCTCTGTTCCCGTTTCAGGGTCTGCTCACGCCGGAATTGCTGGCGTCTTTCTGCCAGCTCGCGCGCGACCTTCTCATCGGTCACATAAAAGATGTCGCCGGCTTCGGGCAGATCATCAAAACCGACCACTTCCACCGGTACTGAGGGACCGGCTTTCGTCACGTTTTTCCCTTTATCATTAACCAAAGCCCGGATTTTTCCGGAGACCTCGCCGGCAATGATCGTATCCCCTTGTTTCAGGGTACCGTTTTGTACTAAAACCGTAGCCACCGGGCCGCGCCCTTTATCCAGTTTCGCTTCGATCACTGTTCCCTTCGCTGGCCGGTCTGGATTGGCTTTCAACTCTTTCATCTCGGCTACTAGGAGAATCATTTCGAGGAGATCCTCAATACCCTGCCTTTTCAAGGCGGAGACTTCAACACAGATCGTATCGCCGCCCCACTCTTCGGGAACCAAGCCATACTGGGTCAGTTCCTGTTTTACCCGGTCGGGGTTGGCTACCGGTTTATCAATCTTATTGATCGCCACAATAATAGGCACATCAGCCGCTTTCCCATGGTTGATCGCTTCAACCGTCTGCGGCATTACCCCGTCATCCGCGGCCACGACCAAGATGGCGATATCCGTCACCTGAGCGCCCCGGGCCCGCATGGCGGTAAAGGCTTCGTGTCCAGGCGTATCTAAGAAGGTGATTTTTTTATCATTAATTTCAACTTGATAAGCGCCAATATGCTGAGTAATGCCCCCGGCTTCGGACGCGATCACATTCGTTTGGCGGATCGCATCAAGCAGTGAGGTTTTACCATGGTCGACATGGCCCATGATCGTCACCACTGGCCAACGGGGTTTAAGCGACTCGGGACTATCTTCAATCTCTTCAACCAATAGCGTTTCTTCTTCGGTTGGTGCTGCTTCCACGGTCACATTAAACTCCGCCCCCACTAACACGGCGGTGTCCAGGTCGATTTCCTGGTTTATGGAAGCCATCACCCCAAGTCCGATCAGTTTCTTAATGACCTCGGAGGCCGAAACCTCAATCGCTTGTGCAAACTCTTTCACCGTAATACTTTCAGGGATCTGCACAAATTTTACATTTGTGGTTGGTCGGGCCGGAGCTGGTTTTTGGGCCGGTCTCCGCCTGGCCTGCGGTCTCTTGTTGAATGGGCCTTTACCCTTGCCGCGCCCTTTTTGCGTTTTCGAATCGCTTCTCCTACCGTCATCTTTACCAACTGGGGGCGTTGGCCGCCCACGTTGTGCAGAAGGGGCTGCTTTCGCCGGTCGACCCGTCCCGCCCGTGGGTGTCGGGCGTCCGGTTCGTGCCCCACCCCTGCCTTTGGCGGCAGCAACCCGCGGTCCACTTTTCCCTTCAGCCGGTTGGGGACGGGCTTGCGCATGGGGCCCGGGTTTTGCCCCGGTCGCCTGGGGTTTTACCGGCGTTGGCCGCCGCTGTTCAACATCGCTTTTCACCGTTGACGGTCCACTACGCGGCGCGGCCTTTTTCGGTTGTGGCCGTTGTGGCGTTCCGGTTTGTCCAGCGGGTTTCTCCGCTGGTTTTATCTTCGGCTTCCCTTTTTCCGGAGCGGGGGCTGCTGTTTTTGTCTCCGGTACCTTCTTCGTTTTTGCTGCCGCTGGTACCGGTTTTCCCGCCGGCTTTACCGGCCCTTTTTTTGGCAAGGGCTTCCCTTCGGGATTGAAGGAAGCGCGCACCTTAGCAATATAATCTTCCTCTACTGTACTCATATGATTTTTAACACCAGCGCCCATTTCGTTAAGGATTATCAACAG
>JAAZDX010000215.1 GCA_012512605.1 Bacillota bacterium | reverse complement strand
GGTATAGCCAGTTGGACGGGCGGGCTAACCGTCCGGTTGCCATGGCGATCAAGGAGAACCAGGAAGCCATGGCTTGGCATGGGGCCCGGGGAATTCCGGTCGAGGTGAATGAAGCCCACCACTGGAGTTTAAGGAGCGCTCCCGATTCGGTGGCGGTGGCTGCCTTTTATCTGGCGGCCTACAATGCCAAAAAGGCCGGGGTGAAAGATTATATTGCGCAGATTATGTTGAATAACCCGCCGGGAACCAGTGGGATCATGGATTTAGGCAAAGCTTTGGCTGGGATGGAACTGGTTGCCCGTTTGGAAGATGCGGATTTTAAAGTCTACCGTCAGGTCCGGGCGGGATTGGCCAGTCTTTCGGTGAAGCCGTATGTGGCCAAGGGACAGCTGGCCGCTTCTACTGTTTTCGGATTGGCTTTGGCCCCGCAGATTATCCACGTGGTTGCCTACTGTGAAGCCGACCATATTGCTACGCCCACAGAGATTATTGAGAGTTGCGAGATTGTACACGGGGTGTTGAAGAATTGCCTGTACGACGCCCCCGATCCAACCGCGGACCGACGGGTGGTGGCGCGTCGCGACGAACTCATTGCCGAGGCGGAACTGATCTTGGATGCCATTTGGCAGTTGGGAGCGGCAGGAACCGCCGATCCATGGTCCGATCCGGAAACCTTGGCGAAAGCAGTTGCTTTGGGGATCCTAGACGCCCCGCAGCTTAAAGGGTCAGCGGTTGCGCCAGGCAAGATTAAAACCCGCATGGAACAGGGAGCTTGTCGGCTTTGGGATGAGGATACCCAGCAGGTAATCGGTGAAAGGACCCGCCTCGCGGGCGGAAACTAGCGCAGAAACAATGGTTCAAGGCAAGAAAAGAAGAAAACGCGGACCACGTGGACTGGTCCTCTTGATCACCGCCTTTGGTTTGACGATCTCCGTGGTTCTTGGGTTTTACCTTGGTTATTTAAGTGGCCGTAGTTGTGGGGGTGCGCATTTAACCGGAATTCTGGGCGCACTGGTCGGTTTTCTGGTGGGGATAATTGGTCTCATTTTTCTTGCTAGAGGGGAAACATAAGGAAGCAAAACAATAATTTTTATGCAGTTTAAGAGGACTTTTGTCCTTTGTTATCGAAAACAAGAATATTGTATTTATGTTATTTTCACCACCTCTGGTTGATCTTGCGAAGGAGGGAAAAGTATGGCGAATGTGATCTGGCAAGAGTTGACATCCGTCGAAGCAGAAGCGGACCAACTGATCAGTACGGCAAAGCAAGAAGCCAACGCCTATTTGGCCGAGCAACGACAAAAATTGGCGGCCGAACGGGAAGAAATGCTAGCGACCGCCCGGAAGGAAGGCCAAGCCGAAATGGCCCAAAAAGTGGCCGAGGCTGAAGCGGCCGCTGCCGATCTGCGGCGTCAGACCGATCGGGAGATCAAGGATTTGCGCAGTAAAGCAGCGGCGAAGGCACCTGCGGTCGTTGATTTTATTAAAGAAAGGATCAGGGGATAGATGGCTATTGTACCGATGAAACGCCTCGAACTATATGGTTTAGTCGAGCATAAATCCTCTTTTCTTTCAGAACTACAACGCCTCGGTCTGGTGGAACTAATTGAACCGACCGAAGAAGAAAAACGTGTGGAAACGGAAGAGGAGATCGCCGGTAAGCTGGGGCAGATTGAGGACAGACTGGGTGAGATCAGCCGGGTTCTAGCTATTTTTGAACGTTTTGCGCCGCAAAAACCGAATTTTGTTGAACAGTTCGCCGGGATCAAGACGGTCTTAACTTGGGAAGAACAACAAAATTACATAGCAGGGCGGGAAGAAGCAAAGGCCCTTGCCGATCAGATTTTTAACACCGAGAATGAGCACAACATCCTCGAGCAGGAAATCGTCAAGGTTGAACGGGAGATTAAGGCTTTGCAGCCTTGGGCAAAACTGGAGCTGCCGGTTGAAGTATGGAACGGTTCACGGCGGATTATGGTTTTACTAGGCAGTTGCGACCAGGATCCGGAGCTTTTATCCCAAGCGTTGGCCGAGGAAGAGATTGCCCACTGTTATCGGGAGATCGGCGAGGACGAAAACCGGATCTATGCCGTCTTTTTCTGTTGGCGGGAGTCACGGGCGGCAGAGATTTTAAGGGCAAACGGGTTTGTTCCGGCGCGACCGGAGCTGACCACGGGGACTGTCGGCGAGCGGCTGGCGGCTTTAAGCGAAAAGAAGCAACAATTGGAAATGGAAAGGGCGAAACTGGTAGCTAAATTGATAGAGTTTGCCGCTGAACGTCCCTTCTTCCAAACCCTCTATGATTACTGGCATAACCAAAAGCGGCAAGTGGAAGCTCGCCGCCAATTATTGGTGGGGAAAGCGGCTTTTGGCCTTCAGGGTTGGGTCGCTGCGGAACAAGCGGCGCGTGTGGAGGAAGTGCTCGCTGCATTGGAACTTCCCCATTATTTACGCATTTCGGAACCGCAGGCCGATGAGGAGATCCCCGTTCTTTTGAAGAACACGAAGGTGGTTACCCCCTTTGAAAAACTGGTCGAAGGCTTCAGCTATCCGCGGCAAGATGAGGTGGATCCTTCGGCGGCGATCGCCCCCTTTTTCTTCCTTTGTTACGGGATGGCGTTGGGCGATGCCGGTTATGGGGCTCTTCTGGCTCTGATCTGTACGGTGCTTATGGCAAAACTGACGATGGGACCGGGCGGACGGAAGATGGCGGGGCTCTTCATCCTCAGTGGTTTGGGCGCGGTCTTTTTCGGGCTGGTCACCTCTAGTATTTTTGGGTATTCTTTTTTCGACGGCGCCTTTAACGTGGTCGAGAACCCCCAACTATTATTGATTCTCTCTTTAGGGTTGGGTTTGGTCCAGTTGTATGTGGGGACGATCATTAGTGCTTGGATTAGCATCAAAAATGGGGATGTGGCGGAAGCGATCTGGGGAAAAGGTGTTTGGCTCCTCTTTCTGACCGGAATTTTGCTGATGGTCGGTGGCTCTTACATCGGGCTAGGTGCTTACACTGAGCAGTTCAAGTACGGAACGCTGATTGCGGCGCTCCTTCTGGTTATTGGCAATGCCCGGGGGAAGAAAGGGCCTATTGCGATCTTAAAGGCGATTCCGGCCGGGTTGTTAAACATCTACGGAAGTGTCGGTTTCTTCAGTGATGTCCTGTCCTATTCCCGGCTGATGGCCTTAGGTCTTTCGGGAGCCGTGATGGCTTCGATCATCAATTTATTTGTGGAAATGACCTGGGGCGCGCCGGTCGGTTGGCTCTTTGCCATTATCATCTTTGTCATCGGACATGCCCTTAATTTTGGCTTGAATATGCTCGGCGCTTATGTCCATGCTAGTAGGTTACAGTATTTAGAGTTTTTCAACACCTTTTTCACCGGTGGGGGAAGACCTTTTGCTCCTTTTAAAATGGAGAACATAAATATTTTCTTAAAGAAGGAAAGAGAGGTATAAAAAGATGGAATTAGGTACTTTGTATGCATTTCTTGGGGTCGCAATTGCTGTATTGTTGTCAGGAATCGGGTCCGCCTATGGAGTGAGTATCGCTGGGCGGGTATCAGCAGGCGTCGTCACTGAGGATCCGAAAAAATTCGGGCAGACCCTAGTCTTAACGGCTCTTCCGGGGACGCAAGGCATTTATGGCTTCGTCATTGGCATGCTGATGGTCTTTAAGTTTGCGGCCGTTGGTGGACCGATTCCACTGGAGGCGGGGGTCCGTTTCCTCATTGCGGGAATGCCGGTTGGGGTTGTTGGTTTGGTTTCCGCGATCTTACAAGGCCAAGTCGCCGCGTCCGGAATCGGGATTGTTGCGAAACGGCCGGAAGAGTCGGCGAAAGGGATTGTTTACGCGGGCTTGGTGGAGACGTACGCCATCTTAGCCTTTATTATCTCGTTTTTCCTCTTTAACACGATTACGCTTTAGGTGGGATATATGATGGCCCGAGAATTAACGGAACTGACCAACCGGATTATAGAGTCCGCCCGGAAAGAAGCTGCGGAGATCGCAGCCCAAAGTCGGGAGGAAGCCCAGCGGCTGGCGGCGGATTACCGGAAAGAAACTACGGAAAAGGTTAAGGCCATTCGGGAGGATTACCGTAACCAGGGTGAAGAAGAAGCACGCCGGTTGGTCCGGGAAGCTGAGCTTGAAACGAAACTCCGTCTTTTGCAGACGAAACAAGAACAGATCCATGATGCTTTTGAGCAGGCACTGGTTACTTTGACGGAGATGTCAGAGGCGGAAAAGAGGTCGCTTTATCAAGATCTACTCATGGCGGCGGTTGAGAGTGGAGAAGAAACGGTTGCCGTTTCCGCTGCAGAAAAAGACCTTTGGCAAAAGATAATTCCGCAAGTAAATAAGGAATTGGTGAAGAACGGCCGGAGCGGAAATTTGCAACTAAGGCCGGAACCGGCAGCGATCAGAGGGGGCTTCCTTCTTATCAGTGCCAATTATGAAGTGAATGCTTCCTTGGAATCGATCGTTGCCGATTTAGAAGAGAGATTTTTTCCGGAGGTTGCCGGGATCCTATTTTCATGACGGGGGGGATTTTAATGGCAGAAAGACATTACGCCTACGCTGTTGGGCGGATTCGTATCCTTGAGACCAAATTGCTCCCCGCTAGTTTTTTTGGACGGTTGCTCAAAGCCGCTTCGGTTCAGGAAACCCTGCGTTTATTGGCGGAAACGGATTATCCTTCGGAAGCATTGGCGGCCGATTATGAACAGGCTTTCGAACACGAACTCGCTGGGGTTTATCGTTTTCTGCGCGGATTGACCAACGATGCTCCAGAACTTATGGTCTTCTTGCACCGTTGGGATGTGCATAATTTGAAATTATTAGTCGTGGCCGACGGGCATGGTCAACCGAGTAGGCTGGGGGTCATTCCCTTTACCGAGCTGAAACAGGTGGTCGCTGCCGGTGATTATACCGGGTTACCCCAGGAACTGGCGGCTGCTTTGTCCCAGTTGCCCGCAAGCGGGCCGGAGCAGGCGGCAGCATTGGACCAGGCCTATTACCGGTATGGCTGGCGGATCCTGGATAAAAGTTCAGCGCTCCTTCGGGATTACTGGCGGGCCCGGCGGGATCTCTTAAATCTTTTGCTCTTTCTGCGTTTGCGGAAGAAGGGCGTTTCTGTCCAGGAGCTTGCCAGATTTATGGTGGAGCCGGGGGTGATCGACCGCAACAACTGGTTGGCCCAATATGCCGAGGGTCAACCGCAGTTGGCAAAATTATTGGAGGCGACGCCCTACCGGAACCTGGGGCTTGGGGATGAAGAAATGTGGACCGCAATTCCTGTTGTGGAACGGGTGATCGATGATTGGCTTTTGGAAGCAATCGCCCCTGCGAAAAGCATCCCTCTGGGGATCGAGCCGTTAATCGGTTATTTACTGGCGAAAGAACGGGAGATTCTCAACTTGCGCCTGGTGATCACGGGTAAGCTGAATAAACTTCCGGAGGAGACGGTCAGGAGGAGGTTACGGAATGTCTACTTATAAGATGGCCGTCATCGGGGAAGAGGATTTAATTCGGGGTTTTGGCCTGTTGGGATTGGAGCTTTTTCCGGTGACCAGCGGCCAAGAAGCCAGAGATGTTCTCTTCAAGTTAAAAGACGACCAGGATTACGGGGTGATCTATATCACCGAATCGATTGCCCAGGGTTTTACGGGCGAGATCGAAGACTGGGGTAGCAGACCGTTACCATGTATCACCTATATTCCGGGTGTAGCCGGAAGTCAAGGCTACGCGATGGAGCGGATCCGCCGGATTGTGGAGAGAGCGGTTGGTGTTGATATCGAATAGGGGAAAGAGGTCGGTAACATGTGAGTACTGGAAAAATTATTCGAGTGGCCGGGCCTTTGGTTGAGGCCGAAGGCGTGCCGGGCGCGAAGATGTTTGACGTGGTCCGGGTCGGTAACGAACGGCTAATTGGGGAGATTATCGAACTCCGTGGAGAAGTGGCCTCGATTCAGGTCTACGAAGATACAAGTATGATTGGCCCCGGTGCACCGGTGGTCTCGACTGGTCTGCCGTTGAGCGTGGAGCTGGGGCCCGGGCTGATCAGTTCGATTTACGATGGGATCCAGCGCCCGCTGGATGTTTTAGCTTTACAAGGAAACCGCTTGGCCCGGGGCATTGATGTCCCCGGACTGGCGCGCGATAAGAAATGGCGGTTTACCCCGCGGCTGGCGGTGGGGAATGAAGTTGAGCCCGGTGATGTTCTCGGTGTCGTCCAGGAAACCGTTGTTGTTGAGCACCGGATACTGGTTCCACCGGGGGTAAAAGGGAAAATTGTCAAGATTGAAGAGGGTGAGTTCACGGTTGACGAGACGATCGCCGTGGTCGATACGGAAGCGGGACCGCAGGAACTGACGATGATCCAACGGTGGCCGGTCCGTCGTTTCCGTCCTTACCGGGAGAAGCTGGCACCAGACCGGATTATGACGACCGGGCAACGGATCATCGATACCTTCTTCCCGATTGCCCGAGGCGGGACGGCGGCGATTCCCGGTCCCTTCGGAAGCGGAAAAACGGTGGTCCAACACCAGTTAGCCAAGTGGTCCGATGCGGACATCATTGTGTATGTGGGTTGTGGTGAACGGGGTAACGAGATGACCGACGTTTTAACCGAATTCCCGCAGCTTCGGGATGCCCGGACCGGTGAGGACTTAATGAAGCGGACCGTCCTTGTGGCCAACACCTCCGATATGCCGGTGGCGGCGCGGGAGGCTTCGATTTATACCGGGATTACCATTGCCGAATACTTCCGGGATATGGGTTATAACGTGGCGATTATGGCCGACTCCACTTCCCGTTGGGCGGAAGCGCTCCGGGAAATTTCGGGACGTTTGGAAGAGATGCCGGGTGAAGAAGGCTATCCGGCCTATTTAGGTTCGCGGGTGGCTGAATTCTACGAACGGGCCGGGCGCACCCTTTGTTTGGGCCAAGACGGCCGGGAAGGCTCGATTACCGCAATTGGTGCCGTTTCGCCGCCGGGGGGCGACCTCTCCGAACCGGTGACCCAGAATACCCTACGGGTGGTAAAAGTCTATTGGGGGTTGGATTCTACGCTTGCCTATCGCCGTCACTTCCCGGCGATCAACTGGCTGTTAAGTTATTCCTTATACAATGAACGTTTGGATGAATATTTCCGCACCGAGATCGGTGAAGAATGGGTTAATCTCCGCCGTCGGGCGATGCGCATCCTCCAGAAGGAAGCTGAACTGGAAGAGATCGTGCGCTTAGTAGGGGTTGACGCCCTCTCGCCGCGGGATCAATTGACGATGGAAGTCGCCCGCTCGATCCGGGAAGACTACCTCCATCAAAATGCCTTCCATGAGATTGACACCTATACCTCCCTCAATAAGCAGCTGGCGCTCCTCAGAATCGTCCTAAAATTTGCCGATGTGGGCCTGGCTTTATTAGAGAAGGGGATGGAGATCCAAGAAATTCTCGCTTTAAAGATCCGGGAACGGATTGCCCAGGCTAAATTTATTCCTGAGGACAAGACAGAGGAATTTACTGAGCTACAGACCGATCTCGAACAACTGGCAAACGGCACGGAGCTTGCCGGGGAGGTGCTTTAGATGTTGAAAGAATACCGTACCGTACGGGAAGTCGTCGGTCCGCTGATGTTGGTGGAAAAGGTGACCGATGCCAATTTTGAAGAGCTGGTCGAGATTCAGCTGGCCAGTGGCGAGATCCGGCGGGGACGGGTCTTGGAGATTAATAAAGATAAAGCCTTAGTCCAACTCTTTGAAGGGTCGACCGGGTTAAACTTACAGGATAGTCGCGTCCGATTTTTAGGGCGCAGTATTGAATTGGGGGTAGCCCCGGACATCCTTGGCCGGGTCTTTGACGGGATGGGACGGCCGAAGGATAAGGGCGCGCCGATCATCCCCGAAATGAAACTGGACATTGACGGAACCCCGATCAACCCGTACACCAGGAATTATCCGTCCGAATTTATTCAGACTGGGGTCTCGGCTATTGATGGGCTGAACACTTTAGTCCGTGGTCAGAAACTACCGATCTTTTCGGCTTCCGGGTTACCCCATGCCCAACTGGCGGCGCAGATCGCCCGTCAGGCGAAGGTGCGGGGTCAGGGCGAACGCTTTGCCGTTGTCTTCGGCGCGATGGGGATCACCTTTGAAGAGGCCGACTACTTTATCACTGACTTCCGGCGGACCGGTGCTATTGAACGGGCAGTTCTCTTTATGAACCTGGCCAATGACCCGGCCATCGAGCGGATCTCCACCCCCCGGATGGCCTTGACCGCCGCCGAATACCTCGCTTTCGAGCTGGGAATGCACGTGTTGGTGATTTTGACCGACATGACCAACTACGCGGAAGCGCTCCGGGAAGTATCGGCGGCGCGGAAAGAAGTACCGGGACGGCGGGGTTATCCGGGTTACCTCTACACCGACCTGGCGACGATTTACGAACGGGCGGGCCGGATCAAGGGGAGTGACGGTTCGATTACGATGATTCCGATTCTAACGATGCCGGAAGATGACAAAACCCACCCCCTTCCCGACCTGACCGGGTATATTACGGAAGGCCAG
>JAAZDX010000214.1 GCA_012512605.1 Bacillota bacterium | reverse complement strand
GGGTACCGTAGATCGTATTGTTGCTGGTAATGTGGGTATAAACCGGGTTGGGGGAGAAATTAAGCTCCGCCGGGTCCGGAATGCGCCGGAAATTTTCTTCTTTAGTATTAACTGCCATATGTACTTGTCCGAAGTACTTCCCTTCGGCGGCTGCCTTCTGGGCAAAACTACCGGTTACTAGGTAATCGGCGGTCTTCTCCGGGTTCAGAAAATTCATGGGGATCATGGCAAACTGGAGGCTTGCCCCGCCTTGTAAAAAGAGGACTTTATAGTTGTCGCCAATTTTCATCAGGCGTTTTAGGCGGTCGGCCGTTTCGTTCTGCAGCCCTTCATACTGTTTCGAACGGTGGCTGTTCTCCATGACCGACATTCCAGAGGATTGAAAATTGACCAACTCTTCCTGTGCTTTCTCTAAAACCGGGAGCGGAAGAGTAGCCGGGCCGGGATAGAAGTTGTAAACCCGCTCATTCATTGTAAACAAGACCTCGCTTCCGATGAAGATTTATTAGAGCAATTATACTACCATTTTTCCGAAAGAACAAGGGGAAGAGGAGGTTTACACAGAATATTTAAATTCTTTTGAAGGAAAAAGCGAAAATAAACAAGAATTACATAAAATGCCTGGTCATACCGGCAAATATCTCGTGAAGAAAGGAATGACGGCATGAGCACTCTAGAGGAAAAACGAGATGATTACGGATTTTCGTCTCCTTTGGCCGCCGCGATGCGGAGCAAAGGGATTGATTTAAAGCTAACCAGAGATATTTTAACCCGTTATAATGCGGGTGAGTTTGACCGCTTTCAGCCGGTGCGGGCTGTGGGGTTTCCGCGGATTGATGGAGAGCGGATTATCGATCTCACCGTTCCGTTGGAAGTTGCGGTTGATCTACCGGCGGCGGAAGCTCGTTTACAACGCTGGGGCCTTGAGCTTGAGCTTCCCGCCTTTTGTCGGGTGGAGGGGACAACTGGCATTTTCGACCGGCACGGCCTGGCGCAGCTGGGGATCTTGCTCTACCCCTATGTGGGTTATGGGGTCCTAAATGGTGGATCGGCCAGTAGTTATTTTGACTATAAAAAGAACGTGGCCCTAAGTCCCGAATTGTATGAAATTTGCGCGGAAAAATTCCACTTCCTGGCTGGGCTTGGACGAGACGGAGCGAAAGCTTTAGTCCCTGCGTATATCAACGAAGACGGAACACCCGGGGCTAGTTTTATCGAATTAAAGATGCGCGCTCTTTTGCTGGAAATCCTCCGCTACCAGCTCCGTACTGGGAGGGAAGCGCGACAGATTCTACCCCTCTTTCAGATGGCAAGCATCTATAACCACCAAGAGCTGGCGAAGGCGTACGAAAGTTTTGGGGACAGTCCTTACCTGCAAGATTTGATGGCTGCGACCGGAGTGGCGATTAACAAGGAAGTGTTAACCGGGGTGCAACCGATGTTGGCTGCCTACACCCATAGCAGTATGGGGCGGCCCAAGGAGGTTTTTGCCAACGCCTACGGCAAACCCAATAATCCCCTTCCGATGCCTGGGGGGCATGGGCAAAACTTTCAGATTTTAAGCCATTGTTACCGAGAACTTTTCGCCCGTGGTATTAGGATGGTCTATTTGGGCAACGTTGATAACTTGGGCTTTACGGTGAATCCGGTGGCCGTTGCCTTACTTGCCCTCCAAGGGAAGGCCGGTGGCTTTGAGTTTGCTTTCCGGACCGTGGTTGATACCAAGGGGGGAGTACTCGTCATTGACCAAGATGGCCGGTTGAACTGTGCTGATTTAGGAGTGGCCATTTCCCAGGAAGAAATGCTGGCAGCGGAGAAAAGGGGGGAGCAGATCCTCTTCAACTGCGCTACCGGCCTCTTTGACTTGGAATATCTGGTGGCTCACCAAAAAGCGATCAGCAAAAACCTGCCGGTTCGTTTCTCAGATCAGGATAAGGATGCAGGCCGGTATTCCCAGGCGGAGCAGGTGACTTGGGAGATCATTGGGATGCTGGAAGATTTTTATATCTTTGGCATTGACAAATACGATCGTTTTTTAGCGGCCAAAATCGCGCTTGAGACTCTTCTGGCCAGTGGGGTTGGGTTAAACGATTCCCGGTTCCCTCAGGCCGCTGACCCGGCGCGGGATCTAAAAACGACCGCCACGAAGCTTCATGCCGGTTTACAGCGGAAGCTAGCGACGGTCTACGGGCTAGAAAAAGTGGCTGGGCGATGGAAGCCGAAACCCCTTTCGGAACTGAAGAAGGAGCTGGCTGCGGCTCTTCCGTAAGGTAGTTGCCCACCCTGGCAACCACCAAGTCGCTCACGCCAGCTGAAAAACTAAAGCTCTTTTGTTAAGTAACTGGCGAGGATTTCGCCGTAATAGAGGACATGGTAATCGGGGGTTTGGTAACATTTTGCCCGTAACTCATTATTGAGCTGTGCAGGTTCCATGGCTTGTTGGTAGACGACCCGGCATTCAAAGTGCAAAGGACATTCTTGGATAATCGGTGTCGAGATGATTCTTCCCTGCTGAGGGGTGAAACCACACTCCCGAAACTTGTCAATATCCCGGCCGGACTGGCGACCGCAGATGAGCAGTTCTTTCCTGCAGTCCTGCTTTAGGGGGACACTGACGGTAAATTCGCCGGCTTTTTCTAATAGACCATAGGTGTGCCGCGAATAGCGGACCATCACTAGGAAGATGGGTTTGCGCCAGATATAACCGATGGTTCCCCAACCAATCGTCATGATGTTGGCCCGGTCTTGGTCCGGGTCTTTGACGGTTAAAAAGATCCCGCCGTTGGCGAGCTGAGCGATGACCTCCTGTGCATATTCATTGTAAGTAAGATTTTTATGCAAATTTCTTCCTCCGTTCCTTATTCTCATTTTACAAAGATTCTGTTTGAATTGTCTGATTCCTGCTACTTTTGGGTGGCCGGGGATGGGGAGGTCCCGCCCCGTTTTTTAATATGTAAGTCGGCTCACCCGGCGGCGAAGAAGGGGTAGGTTAAAGGCTTTGGCGGCCAAAAGATTTCCATCTGCGGTTTTTGCCTGAAAAACCAAGGTTTCTTTATAAAAATAACCTCTCGGCAAGGAAATGAGACTAACCAGCGGGCTGGGTACCACTTTAATTGTTACATAAAACCCACGGTATTTTACCTCTAAAGGTTCAAACCCGCCGACCACAAGCAGTAACTGGTCGGTGTTTTCCTTGAGTACGGGCAGCTGAGCTCCGAAGTTTTCCGCGAGCGCTTCCTGATGAGCGAAAATTTCCCGCCCGATCAGGATGAATGGGCGGGATGGACTGCTTTCTTGTTGATAAATGACCTGGAAGGCTAAAGGAATATACTGGATGGCTGGGTAAGGATATAATGCGCTCATTTGGCGCCCACCTCCAAACTTTTAAATTTATACCTATTGTATGCGGGGCAAGATTTGGAGGTGCCAAAGTCCTTCAACGGGATGAAACCGGAATTCCGGGCAAAAGGGCTTTATGCTGTGGGAGATAAAAATCATCCAACTGCTTTTTCTTGTTCTTCTCTTCCTCGGCTTCGTCCTCATCCAGGAAGAGCTTAACGTTATTGTTTTCTTTGTTAACAAGCTGATAAGCGGTGGAATGATCAGAGGTATGATATTCTACCTCTTGACCAGCAATCCTCCGGTTGGTACTGCTTACCGGGAATAGATAAAAGGAAGTGAGGAGGAAGAGAAAGATACAGGCCGCCGTTAAGGTTAACCTTTTTCCCCACACCCACGGATTGGTGTCAACCGAATCGCCCACATGTAACTTGTAGCAAAGAAAATGATCGACGAGATCAATCTGGGACCGGGGTGGTTCCAAACACCCTAAATATTTCTTGATCCGGGAAAGCTCTTCGAAGCATTGGGCGCAGACCGGACAGTTGAAGAGGTGGTTTCTGATCAGGCGCCGTTCTTCGACGGAGAGCTCCTGGTCGAGATAGGCTGAGAGCAGGCTTTGGGCACGATGACAATTCATTAATTTTTTCCACTTTCCCCGTTAAGGTATGGGTGTAAATGTTCTCTAAGCTGC
>JAAZDX010000213.1 GCA_012512605.1 Bacillota bacterium | reverse complement strand
GCGGTGATCAAGAACACCGGGGAATCAGAGGCTTACGGGGTGATCGGTAGTTTACAGTTGGGTGAAGGAATGCAACCGGCGCCCAAGGAGATTCTCCGGCGTTACATTGGTAACTTGAAAGCAGGGGAAGAGTACGAGTTAACCTGGTATCTAACCCCGGAAGGAATCGGTAAACGCTCTTACCTTGGGGTCCAGTTTGAATCGAACTCCACCAAACCGGTGATGTACATCAGCGGTGTACAACTGCCGGTCCTCATTCCGAAGATTCGTTTAGTTCCCGCCAAACCGGCGAAAGCTGGGGAGATCCTTCCGGTAGAAGTACGCGTCGAGAACTTACCGATGCTGACTGGGGTTGAATTTGATTTAACGTATAATCCAAAGCTAATGGAGATAATTAGGGTATCAAGGGGTTTATTCTTTATTGAGGAACAGACGATGGCACCATGGCAACCGGGAACGATCGACAGTGCCACTGGGGTGGTTGCGCAGATTGGTGGCCAGCGGCAAACCGCGGCCATGGTCAGCTCGACCCTGGCGACGGTCCATATTCAACTTGGCAAGGAACCGGGCGAAGCGGTGCTTATGCCGACGGCCCTTTCCCTGCAAAGTAAAGTGGCTAAGATCCCTATTTACCAGATAGAAGGCTTAAAAATCACTATTAATCAACAAGGGGGTGTTCGCATTGACACCATTACGGTTGACCAGTAAAAAGTGGATGAAGACAGTGATCATGGGTTTGAGTTTCTTACTGGTTGCAATGCCGGCTTTGGCTCAAAGTCGTGTCTATTCCGATGTTCCTGACTGGGCGTACCAAGCGGTGAAAAAATTGGTCGAAAATGGTTACCTTGAACTCTATGAAGATGGTACGTTCCGTGGCAACCATCCGGTTGATCGGCACACTTTCGCACTGGTTGTTGCTAAATTATTGACGAACCTCGGGGAAGGAGGAGTCCGGGCGGGCCAGGATGATGTGGCCTTACTCCGTAAACTTTCGAATGAATTCCAGAACGAACTGGTGCTTTTGACTCTGAAAAATAAGGAGTTGGAAGCAAGGCTCGTCCAGATCGAACAGGGCCGTTTAATCTTGGCCGAAGACCAGACGAAAAACACTGCCGGCATGCAAGCCCTGGGGGCGGAGTTAAATGCGCTGCGCCGTCAGGTTGCCGAGCTTCTTGAGGAAAAAAATCGCATGGAAGCCCGGCTTGCTGCTTTGGAAACGAAACAGGAAGAACAACAGGTTGCCATGGAGAATCTCCAAACGGAATTGGAGAAGGAGCGAAGAGCAAACCGAATTTAGCTGATTGTTCTTGGGCTCATCGGGGCGGCCGGGATCTTCCTCCCGACCCAATAGAGAGCGGAGAATGGGGCAGGTAGCTGTTTCTGTAAATTGACAACCGATTCTTGCTCGTTTATAATACAGAGGAGAGTTTAACCATGAAACCCATATATAAGGTGAATCTGGCTTCGATCAAAGATTCATCCGGGTCGAGGATGGAGATTCGCGACCAGATTACCCTCTCCAACCTTGAATGGGAGGGTGAACGGTTACTGAAGTTTGATAATCCTTGGTGGATTGAGCTTGAAGTAACTAATGTCGCGCGGGGGTTTCAAGTTCAAGGAAAGACGGGTGGTAGTTACCAGCTGGATTGCGACCGCTGTTTAGAGCAGGTTCAATTGTCCCTGGAGACGGAGTTTAATGACCTCTTCTTGCCCGAATCCGTTTCTAAACAGGAAGAAGAGGCGAAAAGTTTTACCGGTGACGAAATGGATCTCTCGGCGACAATCATGGAAGCAATCATCCTGCAAATACCCCTAAAAGTACTTTGTACCCCAACCTGTCGCGGTTTATGTTCGGTTTGCGGAACAAACCTAAACAATGCGACTTGTAACTGTGAGACCGAAAGTTTCGATCCAAGATTAGCAATGCTGCTCAAATGGAAGCAAGACGAAGGAGGTGGAGATGATGGCCAATCCTAAACGGAGAAATACCAAAACCCGGGGGAGATTACGCCGCACCCATTGGAAATTAAAACTGGCCGCTTTGTCCCGCTGTGAACAATGTCAGGCCCCGCGCTTACCGCACCACGCTTGCCCCAGTTGTGGTTCGTACCGGGGAAGAAAAGCGGTGGAGGTAAAAACTCAAAGTTAATCGGGTAAAATAAAAAGAAAAGGTCTCTTATGACCTTTTTTCTTTTTCCCGTCTTTTTCGGGCATAAAAAAGATAAATGAAAATAATATTTCTTAGAAAAGCAGTTTTTAAGTCGAGATTGCATATTTATTACTTTACTCTCGCATTTTTCTTTGCTATACTCTTTTTAAGGGTTTATACTAGGAGGAGGTGTTAAATTGCGAATAGCAGTTGATGCGATGGGTGGTGACCATGCGCCACAACAAGCCGTTCTCGGTTGTGTTCTAGCGGCGCAAGAAGAAGGGATCGCTTCGGTGCTTGTGGGGAAAAGCGAAGAGATCAGCCGGGAACTGGAGCAATATAAAGATTACCCGCAGGATCTGATTACGATCAAGGATGCGCGGGAAGTTGTGGAGTTTACGGATAACCCGGCGATGGCAGTGCGAAAAAAACGGGATTCATCAATCGTTGTCGCGAACAAAATGGTAAAAGACGGAGAAGCCGACGCAGTGATCTCGGCAGGGAATACCGGGGCGTCGATGACCGCCTCCCTGTTTATTTTGGGGCGGATTCCAGGAATCTCCCGGCCGGCGATTGCTATTCCATTGCCAACGGTTAGAGGGGTCACGGTTTTACTTGATGCCGGTGCGAATGCGGAAAATGATCCGGAAGATCTAGTCCAATTTGGCGTAATGGGAACAATCTACGCCTCGTTGGTCCTAGGCCTTGACAGTGCCAAAGTAGGCCTCCTCAACATCGGTGAGGAAGAGACGAAAGGGAATAAACTGGCTGTTGAGGCGTACCAGCTTCTTAAAGCAAGTGGGCTCGATTTTATCGGTAATGTCGAGGGAAAAGATATATTAATGGGGGTTGCCGATGTCGTCGTCTGCGACGGCTTTGTCGGAAATATTATTCTAAAATTTGCGGAAGGGATGGCCGCCGCACTTTTCCAGAAGATGAAGGAGGCGCTGCTACAATCACCTGTGACCAAACTCGGGGCCTTGACGATTAAGCCGAGTATGAAAAAGCTAAAAGCCAGTTTTGACTATGCGGAGTATGGTGGTGCCCCCTTACTGGGTGTTAAAGGGGTAAGTATCATCAGTCACGGCCGGTCCGACGCGAAAGCGTTTAAAAATGCGATCAAAGCAGCAGCCAATGGAGTGCGGCAGGACATTATTGGCAAAATTCGCTCCTCATTTGCTTAACGAGTAGGTGTAACAAGGAGGCTATCGATGGCGGAACAAATTGCGTATCTTTTTCCGGGACAAGGCAGTCAATATGTGGGCATGGGCTCCTCTTTTTACGACGAGTTCGCCCTGGCGCGGTCGATCTTTGCCGAAGCCGAGGAAGTGCTCGGGTTTCCGTTGCGTAAATATTGTTTTGAAGGGCCTTTAACCGAGTTGACCAAGACCCGGATCGCGCAACCGGCGATTTTAACGGTAGAATATATAATTTACCGTCTCCTGACCGAGGAAGGGGTGGCACCGGCTTGGGTTGCTGGCCACAGTCTAGGCGAATATGCCGCTTTGGTTGCTGCGGGGACCCTCTCTTTTCCTGATGCATTAATGCTGGTCCAAAAACGGGCCGGGTACATGGCGGCGGTTCCCGTTCCGGGTGGCATGGCGGCGATCGTTAATTATCCCCCTGCCCAACTGGAAGCGTTGGTCAAAGAGTTGGCGGCTGGCGGCGTTATTGAGCTTGCCAATTTTAACTCGCCAAGCCAGATTGTGGTTTCCGGTGAAGTCAGGTTGGTCAAGGAGCTGGTGGCGCGGATCACCGAAGGCAAAGTCGGTAAAGCAATTCCCCTTGCCGTGCAAGGCGCTTTCCACTCCCGGATCATGAAACCGGCGGCTGAGCATTTTCGCAATGATCTGGCGCAAACTAAATTTTTGCCCTTGCAGACACCGCTGATCTCGAACGTGACGGCACAAGCGGTGACAGCGGCGGATGCTCTCCCGTCCTTACTTGAAAAACAGATCTATTCACCGGTACAATGGGAAGCCACGACGCGTTACTTGCTTGCTTCCGGCTGTGATCTTTTCTTGGAGTTAGGAGGGAAGGTCCTTTCTGGACTGGTCAAAAAGACCGAATCCGCCGCGAAGGTCATATCCATCCGGGAAGCAGAGGATATTAAAAAATACTTGCAAAAGTAAGGGAGGTTTAGTAATATGAAGTTGGCTCAGGAAGTGGCAATCATTACCGGGGCTGCCCGTGGGATTGGGCGCGCGATCGCCGAAGCGTTGGCGCAAGAAGGCGCGTAGGTAGTACTGGTCGACTTGCTGCCTGCGGTCCATGACACCGCCGTCGAGCTACAACAAGCCGGTTATGAAGTTCTGGCGCTCACTGGTGATGTAGCCAGCTTTGAAGAGGCGCAGCAACTGGTAGATAAAACCCTTGCGCATTTTGGACAAGTTGATATTTTAGTGAATAATGCTGGTATTACCAGGGATAATCTATTACTACGCATGCCCGCCGAAGACTGGGAAAAAGTGATCGCAATTAATTTAACGGGCACTTTTAACTTGACGAAAGCGGCAATTAAACCTATGATTAAAAGGAAAACCGGGAAAATTATTAATATTGCGTCGATTATTGGTGAGATTGGTAACGTGGGACAAGCAAACTACGCCGCGTCGAAAGCAGGGGTGATTGCTTTTACCAAATCGGTCGCCAAGGAACTGGGTGCCCGCGGGATTCGGGCCAACGCCGTAGCACCGGGTTTTATTAAATCCCAAATGACTGAGGTATTACCTGATAAGGTCAAAGCGGAGCTCGAAAAGCAAATTCCCCTTTCCCGACTAGGATTACCGGAAGATGTGGCCAAGGCAGTCGTCTTTTTAGCCTCTTCTGATGCGGACTACATTACCGGACAGGTCTTAAAGATCGATGGTGGAATGGTTATGTAACATCTTTTGTTGCGGTTTGAAGAGCTACTCGAGGTTAAATTAGATAGAATTGAGGAAACATTGGAAGGAGGTGAAACGGATTGGAAAAGGTATTTGAGAAAGTAAAAGAGATTGTGGTTGAACAGTTGGGTGTAGACGAGGAAGAGGTAACCATGGAGGCCTCTTTTGTCGATG
>JAAZDX010000212.1 GCA_012512605.1 Bacillota bacterium | reverse complement strand
TTACCGATGGCCACCGGAAAACTGGCAAAGATCTCCTGGTCGACAAGGACCAAAAGGGACAAATAACGGGTATCGACAATGATGCGCAGATCACCCGGCGGCGGGTTAGCCGTAACCGTTGTTGCGGTGCTTTGCCCTAAGGCTTGCCACGTCGGAATATCAAGGATCCCGGTGACCGCCAGCTGGTTTCGCCGCTGGAATTCCTTGACCGCTTCGGTTGTGTGCTGGTCAAAGACGCCCGATACTTCTTGGTCATAAAGCTTTTCCGCTTGTAAAAAACGTTGCAGTTCGGCGATATCCTCCCCGGCCGCACCTAGGCTGATTTCGGTCTCCGGGGCACAAGCACAACTCTCCGGCACCACCCCGTAAAGAACTGTTGTTTGCCCCAGCATAATCAAGACCAGCAGCAAACGCCAGGGCTTCCCGGTCAATAGTTTCATACCTAACACTTGCCTCCTTCTTCGATCCGGAAATAACACAATCACATATACCTATAGTATTCGCGGACGAATGGAAGCTTATGAAAGATGATAAAGGCAAAAATATTATAACATGGACACACAAAACCCGTCTTAAGCTTGGAGAGTCATCGTTGTTCCCGGCTTCTCCCACCAAAAAAGATAGGTCAGCAGGAGGCCGTTACCTAGAATCCGCCCAGCAAGGGCAAGGTAGAAACCGACCACTGGAATAAGTTTAAGAAAAGTATAAACGAACCCCCCAATCAAGAAAAACAAAGCTGGATGCAAGCGGCCCTTTTTGCGGAAAAGACGGCAAAACCAACGCCCCGCAAGCAGGTACACTGGAAGTTCACCAAAGGCCATAACGAACAAGAAGAGCAGGAAGAGGCCAATCCCCAACGGCAAACCAACCATGGTCAAAATGGCCAAAACCGACAGGATCGGCAGTAAAAAGAAGCTCCCGAGCCCAAACCCGATGATCCGGGGCCAGGAAATTCGGGTGCTGAGCAACTCTTTCCAGCGCCGCGGGAAAATGAACAGCCATAACAGTCCCAGCAACATACTGCCTAAAAACCACATTCCTTGTATTCCGGCCATGACCGGAGCCGACTTTAGAACGGCCGTTCGCTGCTGGCCACCGATCTTAGCGCCGGGCTTAAAGACCGGGTTGGCACCGGCCGGGTAAATAAAATCGCCAGCGATCACAGCGTTTTCTCCGACGACAATCTGCTTGGCACCAACCTGCAGGTCACCACCGAGTTTACCTTCAATACTGAAATTATTGCCTTTGGCCAAGGCTGAACCGGAAATCTCCCCTAAAAGTCCGGTCGTCGTATACCAGCTCAGTAGGCTGCCCACTTTACTTTGGGTCCCAAGAACCAACTGTGTCCCGGCGGCTGAGAGATTACCCCCCACCACACCGTCGATCTGCGTCACCGCCGATAATACGCGAAAATCACCGGCCACTTCACCGGAGACCAGCGTCCGACCAACCACCCCCAGCACATCCCCGCCAATCTTTCCGCTAAGCTCCAGTTCATCCGCAAAGATCAGGAGATCGCCCTTGACCTCGCCGGCAATCTTAACGCCATTACCCAGCACCCACAGATCGCCCGTGACCACTTCGTCTTCGCGAAGGAAGATCTCACTGCCCGTCAACGTCTGCCACGCCGCGGCTACCGGTTTCCCGCCACCAAAGAAGATGAAAACAAGACCAACAAAAACAAAAAAAAGAATTTTTTTTAAGAATACGTTCTTCATCATCATGCCTTCCTAATTTCAAATTACAGATTAATCTCCACTAGATCCCGGTCCATTTTATTCATACAATTCTTCAATTTGGACGCGAGAATCGGATCTTCCTCCAGACATGCCGTGCGGACCTGCCGGATCAGGTCGATCGCCCGGCGAAAAGCGGAGACCATATCCCCTTCCTGTAATTCGGTATAATTTAGTAATTCAAAAAAATCACAGCCTTGACTCCACCGGTAAGCCAGCGGTGACAAGCTAGGGAAAAACCTGATCTCCCGTTCATCAACACCATAACGGTAAACCAGTTCGCGGACTATTTTCTTAATAGGCTTCGGGTCAAACGGTAATGAACTGGGCCGGGGCAACCGTTCCGTTTTCCGTGGCTCATAGTCAACCGCCACCATTACGGCATTGATCTGATCCTCATCCCAATCGTGAAAATACCCGGCAAAATACATCTCCGTCAAGAGCAACTCCTGGGCATAAACCCGGGCGGCAAACTCGCCCCGGGGCAAAAGAACCCCACCCTCTGCCATGTAATCCATCTCCGTTAAAATACCGGCTTTCGCCGCCAGCTCCTCCTCAAACCGGTCGGCAACCCTTAAAGAAGAGGCCCTTTCTTCCAAGCCCAGTTGTTCATGGTGGAGGTTTTCATAAAACTCAACCCTCTGAGTACAGTTCTTTTGTTCTTCCGCCGAACACTTCCGCGCCGCAACACTGGACAAAGCCGTTTTCAAATTGGCAATTTCCCGCGCCGCGGCGGCCTTCCCGGCCCGGCCTTTGATGTATTTGATCTTCCGTTCCAGCTTACGAAGGCGTTTTTTCGCCAAGGTCCGGGCTTGCGGGCAAGCAAGAGAGCCCCAATCGGAACAGATCTTTTCCCGTAGTTTTCCCGACTCCAATCGCACTTTTAAAAGGCGGTTTTCCAATTGGGCCTGAGTATTACGGGCTTGGAAGGTGGCAAAATTCTGGTTTAAAATCACGGAAATCTGCGGTCGCTCGTGATTCTTAAATAAATTTAGCACCGAATTGTAACTGAGGTTGAAGCGGCTGGTTAACTCCTCGATCTGTTGCGGATCGGTACTCGGGAACTCTTCTTTCCGGTAACGGTCCAGATCGGCCAAGATAAAAACAAAACCCCGCTCATCAATTCCGCGGCGACCCGCCCGGCCGGCCATCTGGAAATACTCCAGCGTTGTTAAAGGCCGAAAAGAGACCCCATCCCATTTGGTGGGCGCATCAAAACAAACACTCCGCACCGGATAGTTGATGCCCACGGCAAAAGTTTCCGTAGCATACATCACCTTCACTAAGTTCATGCCAAACAGGATCTCTACCAATTCTTTCAGCGCGGGCAGCAGACCGGCGTGGTGAAAGGCAATTCCCCGCCGGAAAATATGTTTCAGACGGTGGATCGTCGGCCAGTTTTCTAAGGCGTATTTGGTGATAATCTCGGCAATCACCGCATCAACCCGGTCTTGCTCGTCTTCCCCAAGAAAATTCGCTTTTTCACTTAATTCCACTGCTTTCAGTTCACACTGCATTCGGCTAAAGACAAAATAGAGACAAGGCAGACCATCCCGTTGCTGAACAGCCCGGACCAAGTCCAAGTGGGAAAGGAAACGTTGCCGCCGTTCCACTGGTGGGCGGGCTTCGTTTTCACTCCTTTGCTGGCGGGACCAGACCCGGTGCAGCTTATTTAGGTTAGTAATACCGGTGAGCGGGTGGAAAACCCGATGTTCCAGCGGGACAATCCGGTCGGTTTTCTGGACGACCTTCACTTCATGCCCTTTAATCTCACCGATCCAGGCGGCCAGTTCCTGGGCATTGGGGATCGTCGCCGAAAGGCCCAAAAGACGAATCTCCGGCGGCATGAAGATGATCGACTCTTCCCAAACCGTTCCCCGGCTTTCATCGGAAAGATAGTGGATCTCATCAAAAACAACGTGGGAAAGCCCGTTAAGCTCTTCTTTCTCCTGTTGCAACATATTCCGGAAGATTTCCGTCGTCATAATCGTCACATCAGCTTCGGAGTTAATAACAATGTCACCGGTGATGATCCCGACTTTTTCCGCCCCGTACCATTCTTTAAACTCTTTATATTTCTGGTTGGAAAGGGCTTTAATCGGCGCGGTATAAATCACCCGTCTACCTTCGGCGATCGCCTGGGCAATCAGATAATCGGCGATTAACGTTTTTCCGACCCCGGTTGGTGCCGAGACCAACACGGAATGACCAGCCAGTAAATGCCCGATCGCCTCTTTTTGAAAATCATCCAGCACATAATTACGGAATTTAATATCGGTCCCTGTCTGCATCCACTTATACTCCTCAATCTCTATTTACGCGTCCGTTCTTTAAGTTTACCCACTATTGGTCGGTGGATTCCTCTCTGTTTCCCATAAATAGAATAACCTTATTATTATTCGTCGTCTACGGTTTAATCCCTTTCCCGGTTCGCCGGACTCCCATAATAAAAGCCCCTTTCGTCAAGACGAAAGAGGCTTTTATTGCTCCGCATCCTTATTCTGGGTATACCCAATTCCAATTAAATTAGACGTTAACCTTATTCCCCGGCTGTCGCCAGTTTCGTTAGGATCTTCTCCTTAAAGAGCGCCTCCACCTTCTCCGGGGTGACCGCATTAATAATCTCGTCGTCTACTTTAATGACCGGACCTTTTTCGCACTGTTCCAAACAGAAAGTAGCATGGAGATTAATACGGTCTTGTACCTGTTCGCTTTCGGTTAACTTCATCAGTTTCTGTAAAGTATCATAGGAACCATCCAAATAACAACAGGTCCCAACACAGACGGCGATATCCACCTTGGGCTGTTCACCAGCGATTAACTGGATCTCTTCACCTGTGATCCGACCCCGGTTGGAGTAGGTGGTATGCAGCGCTTCATGGGCTTCGGTACTATTGGGCTCCTTTAGCCAGCGTTCATAGAACTTGGCTACCATCGGATTGTCCTGGGCTTTACGGAGTTGCGAGAGTTTGTCGGCGTTATAGATCCCCTTCGCCCGCTGTTTTTTCGTCTCCCGGTCGGGCGAAATTGGTTGACCGGCACCACCGACGCATCCGCCTGGGCAAGCCATGACCTCAATAATGTGGTAATCGGCTTTACCTTCCCGAATCTCCTCCAGCAGTTTTTTGGCGTTTCCTAATCCGTGAACCACCGCCACTTTGATCTCCTGCCCGTCGATCTCAACCGTCGCTTCCTTCCGGTCGGCAAAACCGCGGACCGCTTCAAAGTTAACCTGCTCGATGGGCTGGCCAGTCACAAACTCATGGGCCGCCCGGAGTACTGCTTCCGCCACTCCGCCCGTTGCGCCGAAGATGACCCCGGCACCGGTCGTGAAACCAAAGGGGGTATCAAAGGACTCAACATCCAGCTGATCAAAGACCAGCCCCGCCTCGCGGATCATCCGGGCTAATTCTTGGGTGGTCAGCACCAGATCCACATCAGCCACCCCTTCAGTCGTCATGTGGGGTAAAGCCGCCTCGTACTTCTTGGCTGTACAAGGCATGATCGAAACAACAAAGATCTCGTCGGGTTTTTTCCCTAAGTCCTCCGCCCAGTACTTCTTCACCAGCGAACCGAACATTTGCTGCGGCGAACGGCAGGAAGAAAGGTTATTCAAAAAGTCAGCCCCATTATGCTCGGCAAATTTAACCCAACCCGGACAACAGGAAGTAAACTGGGGCAGTCTTTCCCCTTTCTGCAACCGCTTGATAAACTCATTGGTCTCTTCGATGACGGTTAAATCCGCCGTAATTGAGGTGTCAAAGACCTTATCAAACCCCAGGCGTTTGAGCGCAGCGACGACCTTCCCGGTGACAATCTCCCCGGCCGGGAGGCCAAACTCTTCGCCTAAAGCAACCCGGACAGCGGGTGCCACCTGCACGACTACGGTTTTCGTCGGATCATTAATCGCCGCCCAAGCACGGTCGGTCTCGTCTTTGACCACGATCGCACCGGTCGGGCAGACCGCAGCGCACTGGCCACAGTTGACGCATTCCACATCGGCCAGGTTTTTATTGAAGGCGGGCGCAACCACTGTTTGCGAGCCGCGTCCGGCAAAGTCCAACACGCCAATCCCCTGTACTTCAGCGCACATCCGGACACAGTCACCACAGAGAATACACTTGTTCGGGTCACGCACCAGCGAACGGCTGGAATGGTCGAGCGGTAGTTTCACATCCCGCTCGCCAAAGCGGATTTTTCTCACTCCAAACCGGTTCGATAGATCCTGCAGTTTACAACTGCCGTTGCGGTCACAGGTGGTGCACTCCCGGTCGTGGTTGGCCAGGAGCAGTTCAAGCACCGTCCGGCGGACGCGCTGCACCCGTGGGCTGTTGGTCAGGATTTTCATCCCGGGTGTCGGTGGGGTGGAACACGAAGCCATAATCCCCCGGCCTTCAATTTCCACCACGCACATCCGGCACGCCCCGTACAGGCTAAGCTCGGAATGGTAACAGAAGGTTGGAATCTCAATCCCAATTTTTCTGGTCAGTTCTAAAATATTTTTTTCGCCATTTATCTCCACTACTTGGCCGTCGATGAGGACCGTGTTTTTTTGTTCCATTTTTTAACCCTCCTTAATCGCCTTAAACGGGCAGGTACTGACACAGGCACCACACCGGATACAAACCGTCTCGTCAATCGTGTACGGTTTTTTGATCTCGCCGCTGATCGCATTCACCGGACAATGCCGTGCACATTTGCTACAGCCTTTGCATAACTCCGGATCAATCCAGTATCCTTTCAGGGCTGAACAGACGCCAGCGGGACATTTTTTATCGACCACATGGGCGATGTATTCGTCTTTAAAGTATTTGAGCATGGTTAAAACCGGGTTGGGTGCCGTTTTCCCTAAACCACAGAGCGAACCGTCGCGGACGGCCTCCGCCAGATCCTGGAGAAGCTCTACATCCTCAGGCTGGCCTTCGCCGTCCACCGCACGCTGCAGGATCTCCAACATCCGTTTGGTCCCTTCCCGACAAGGCACACATTTGCCACAGGATTCGTTCTGGGTAAAGTTCATAAAGAAACGGGCCACTTCTACCAGGCAAGTACTCTCATCCATCACCACGAGGCCTCCGGAGCCGATCATCGCCCCGGCTGCTTGTAGCGAGTCAAAATCCAACGGCAGGTCTAAATGTTCCTCGGTCAGACAGCCACCCGACGGCCCGCCGATCTGAACAGCTTTAAACTTCTTACCGTCCCGGATCCCACCGCCAATCTCAAATACCACCTGGCGCAGGGTGGTCCCCAGCGGCACTTCGATCAGGCCGGTGTTGGCCACCTGTCCGGTGATGGCAAAGGTTTTTGTACCAGCGTTATTCTTCGTCCCAATCTGATTAAACCAGGCTGCCCCCTTTACAATAATCTGGGGGACATTGGCAAAGGTCTCCACGTTATTAATCAATGTCGGTTTACCCCACAGGCCGGACTGGGCTGGAAACGGCGGTTTCGGTGAGGGCATACCCCGTTTACCTTCGATCGAAGCCAGGAGCGCTGTCTCTTCCCCACAGACAAAGGCCCCCGCGCCCTCTTTAATTTTCAGGGTAAAGCTAAAGTCCGTCCCCAGGATATTCTCCCCGAGGACACCGAATTTTTCCGCGTCAACCACGGCTTTCTTCAGCCGCTGTACCGCCAAGGGGTACTCGGCGCGCACGTAGATATAACCTTCACTGGCACCGATCGCGTAACCGGCAATGGCCATTCCTTCCAGGATCCGGTGGGGATCACCTTCCAACAAACTGCGGTCCATAAAGGCACCCGGATCCCCTTCATCCCCGTTACAGACCACATACTTCTGGTCGCTCTTTTCGATCCTGGTCAGTTCCCACTTCCGACCGGTCGGAAAACCACCGCCGCCACGGCCCCGTAGTCCCGACGCAATAATTTCCTGGCAAACCTGCTCCGGCGTCATCGTGGTGAGCACCTTTTGTAACCCTTCGTAACCACCATCGGCAATATATTCCCGGATCTCTTCCGGATCAATGTGCCCGCAATGGATCAGTGCGGTTCGCTGTTGATGACGGTAAAAGGGAATCTGTTCCTCTTCCGCATAAACCTCATTGGTCACCGGATGACGGTACAAAAGACGTTCCACCGGTTTCCCGTCATTCAATAAGGCTTCAACAATTTCGGCGGCATCTTCCGCCTTGACCTTAGTATAAAGGATCCCCGAAGGCTCCAAGCGCACCAATGGTCCCATCTCGCAAAAGCCATGGCATCCGCTTTTCACCACGGACACGCCGGTCTCCTCTTTCTCCAACAAGACATCGATGGTGACATAGGCACCCCGCGCCTCTACTTCCTGCTTTAAAGCAGCATACACCTCTAAAGAGCCGTTGGCTACACAACCGGTTCCCGCACAGACTAGAATCCGGGCTTTTTCCCGCTCAAAACCCTGACGCCACTCCTTTTTCCACTGCGCTAATTGGTTTGGGGTTTGCTTACTCATCTGCTGCATCCTCCTTTTCCAACTCATCAATGATGATATTAATCGCCTCCGGCGTCATCTGCCCGTATATTTTGTCATTGATCATGATCACCGGGGCTAAGCCACAGGCGCCAAGGCAAGAAACAGTCTCCACCGTGTAACGGAGATCATCGGTGGTAATCTTATCCCCTTGCAGGTTAACCCGTTTTTTAATCGCTTCCAGTACCGGGTTGGACCCCCGCACATGACAAGCCGTCCCGTCGCAGATCTTGATCACATATTTCCCTTTGGCTTCTAAAGAAAACTGGGCATAAAAGGTGGCCACGCCATAGACACTAGCTGGCGAAAGGCCGAGCGCTGTCGCGATATAGGTCAGGATCTCCTCCGGTAAATAGCGGTACTCCTCCTGTACTTCCTGCAGGATTGGGACTAAAGCCGAACGTGACCGCCCCAACCGTTCGATGATCTCATTGACCTTTTCAAACTTCCGCTGATAAGTTGTGCTACGATCCCCCTGTTGGGCCTCGATTATACCTTCCTGTTTCATTGCTTTCCTTCTCCTTTCCCAAATTAGATGGATAGTAACGAAAAGTTGCGCTTAGAAATAGAGTAGTTCAACTTTCTTCCCCTTTTGTTCCAGCGTTTCCGCAATCTCCTTGACCACCTGCATTTTTAGGGCTAAATTCAAGGGCAAACCCGGGTTCTGGTGCGCTGGATTAATTGCTTTACCGACCAGAAACTTGATATTATCACTCTCTAAAAACAACCTCGACAGGAGCGAAACGGCATTTTTCCGTTCCGAATTCTTGTTTTTCCCCTCTTCCTTTTTTAATGCTTCCAAGGTTTTACTCAGTGTGATAATTCCTTCGGTCACCAGATCCACCCCCCGCAACCGACCATAAGGGGGAACTTCGGGATCAAGGTTGTTTAAATCTACTTCAATGTCGCGCCCCCACTCGCGGGCAATGATCGAACCGGTCGTACCCCCGCAAATTACTTTGCTCCCCAGTTCTTCCCGGATCATCTGGGCGACCTTCGCATCATCCCCTTTGTCCTGAGGCGGTCCAACCGCCACGGTCAGGGTACGAGGCGTTCTCACCTTAAGAACCAAAGCAGTCGTGTCATCCCCAGGTTGCGCCGTATAAAGTTGAGCGCAGGCCGTAATCAGCCACTTACTCAGCGTCTCCGCATCAGGGCGCAGATTGACCAGCTTTTCAATATAGGCGCCCACTTCCTTCCATTGCCACCCCAGGTTTAAAACACCGCCGCTCCCAGCATGGATCACCCCGTCCGAAACTGCCACCAAGACATCACCCGGTTCAACTTGAAACCGGCTTTCCCGGATTGTCCGGCCTTCAATCGCCCGTTCTTCCCAGTTTAGGGCCAGAAGTTTACCAGCCCGCACAAAGAAGAGGGTCGGGTTGTCAAACTCAGCGGCGTAACCCTGGCCTTCCCGGGTAATCTTGATGATGGTAAACGTGGAGTAAGCCAGATTCCGTCTTTGGCAGACCGGCAAGGTATTGGAGACCGTTTCGATCGTCTCCTCTAAAGTCGCACCGTTTTTGATCATGGTCGCGATGATCTTGGCGGTTAAAGTAGCAAGGATATTGGCTTTTACTCCGCTCCCCAACCCATCAGCCAAGACCGCCACCACCGCATCGTCTGTCCGGACGACCTCCACATGGTCACCACAGAGCTCTTCCTCGTACTTGGATAAACTTGCCCAATCTGTATCAATATAAATGCTCATTGGATGCTCCCATCCCCATTTTTAATCATCTTAATCAGTTTAGTGAGAAGGACTTTGGTCTCGGCCGTCGTTTCCCCAAGTAAACCAGCAATCTCCTGCGCCACGCGCATTTGCTTGTCGATAACCTCCTGCGCTTTCGTCAAGGTCTCGCCCTTCACCAAAGCTAGCCGCTCCCGCTGCTCATGTTCCTTGGTAATATCCACAAAGATCCCAATCAGAACTGCTTCCGTCTCTACGTAGAAGATGGCTTGCCAGGTCACAATCCCATAGGTTGGATAAGCCACCTCCCCAGTAACCAATTCTTTGGTACGTAGCGCTTCTTTAAAGTGCACCGGGTCAATCAAGATCTCCAGGTTCTTGCCGACCACCTGTTCCTGCTGGCAGAGGAACTTCTTCTCCGCCGCGGGATTTACTTCTAAGATCCGTAAGTTCCGGTCGACCACAAATATGGCATTCGGTGTCATACTACAGATTAAAGCAGAACGTGACTCGGCTTTGGTCCGCATATACGGAATACACATATCGATCTCAGCCAGCCCTTCAAGCACTGCAATTGCCTTTTCGCGGCAAGAATTATAACCACAAGCCCCGCAATTCAACTCATCGGCGGGTTTGTGCTTCCCCGTCTTGCTTAGAACTTCCCGGATCTCTTCCTCGGTGGGCTTTATTCTGTTCAGCTTCCGTTTAGCATAGACCGTAGACAGGCGCACATCGGGTCCGTCTTCCGCTGGCGGCACCGGTCTTTCCGCGCTGCTTTCGGCATAACGCAACAGCCGGTTCCGCCGGGCATAAAGACTTAAACTGCTCTCCAGGCCCGGGCCCATCAGACACCCACCTTCACAAGCAAGCAGCTCCACCAGGCGCAAGGAGTCTGTTACTTCGTCAAACCGGGCTAAAAAGTCGATCACCGCTTCTAAACCATCGATGGCCACAAACTCCTGCGCCAGTAGATCCGTGCTTAACTGGGCTGTCTTCGCCAGCCCGGCGGGGAGCGGAAATACCCGGGCGGTTCCCGCACCATGGTCAAAGTCCCCCGCCTCCATACTGCTTAGATCCAGACCTTCCGCCGTAAACATCGCCCTTAATTCTTGGAAAGTCAGGACCGCATCGATGCTCCCCTGGAGTTCGGCCCGGCGGTACTCGTCCTTTTTACTGATGCAAGGCCCAATAAAGACCACTTTCAGATCTGGACCGTATTTGGCCTTTAAAAGACGGCCGTGGGCCACCATTGGTGAAACCACCGGTGCCAGCTACTTAATGAGCTTCGGATAATAGCGCTCAATCAGGTTAACCACGACCGGACAACAACTGGTGATTACCGGCCGCATGGCGTGCTTTTCGACCAACTGTAAATGCTCCTGGGCGATCAATTCCGCCGCTTCGGCCGTCTCGGCTACGTACGTAAAGCCCAACTTCCGAAGGGCGGTAGCCAATTGGCCAGGGGCGGAAAACTCTTCAAGAGCAACAAAAGAAGGAGCCAGGCTCACGGCGATCTTCTGCTTCGCCAGGAAAAAGCTGCGGACTAATCCGATCCCGTCGGCCACTTTTTTGGCCTGTTGGGGACAGACTAAGACACAGTGGCCATCGGCAATGCACCGGTCTTCCACTACTTCCGCATGGCCGTCGGTGATCTTAATCGCCTTCACCAGACAGGAGCGGACACATTTATAACAGTCGCGACAACTGGCTTCGATGGTCGAGATGATCCCCATCATTTCTCCCCTTCCCCTTGTCATTGCCCTACAGATTCTCGTCACTCGTCACTCGTAACTTTCACTTGTCACTCGTTACTCGTCATTCGTCACGCGGGTTCATGCCTCACGCTTGAGTTTTTGACTCCCCTATTTACGCGTTACGCTTACACGTTACGCGGAACAAGATTCCAGCCCTAAACTAATGTTGCTGGCGCGAGTGACTTGGCGGTAACCGGCACGGGCGACTACCTATTTGTTCGCCAGAATATACTCGTTAAAAAAGGCACCAATCTTCTCTTTTGTTAGGGCAGTATGGACAACTCCGTCGTAACAAACGGTAACCCCTGCTTGGCATTGGCCCAAGCAGAAACTGGCTTTCAGTTCAATCTGATCCGCGAGGCTGTGTCGCTCTATAAGCTGCTGTAATTCTTTGATCACCTCGTAAGATCCCATTAGATGGCAAGAACTACCTACACAAACCGAGAGTGTTTTCATCAAACCCCTCCTTGCCGGGCCCTTTGTCATGTGAATCATTTCACATGACGAGATGAAAAAAATAGCCTACGTGCCGAGCTTCCTTGCTAAGTGGTGGGATAGAGTTAGAATCCCCACCACAATATCTTCGTACTGCACGATAATCTCCGGGGGCACCTCAAGACGGACCGGCGCAAAATTCCAGAGTGCAGAAAAACCCGCCGCTACCGCCAACGTTGCCACCTTTTGTGCCGCCGCCTTGGGTACTGTTATGACCGCAATTTCCAGCCCCAATCTTTCCCGCTGCGCCGCCAATTCCGTAAGGGGGAAAACCATGAGCTGCTCATTAATGGGTCCCCATTTCGCTTGGTCCGTATCAAAGAGCGCCGACACCTCAAGACCATGTTGTTTTAGACCGGAATAACCGGCCAAGGCCAGTCCTAACTTTCCGGCACCAATGATCGCCAGTCGCCGTTTGCGGTCCATCCCCAAGATTACTTTGATTTTACTCAAGAGGTAAGCCACATCATAGCCGGCTCCGCGGATACCGAGACTTCCAAAATAAGATAGATCCTTCCGTAGTTGACTGGGGGTAACGCCAACCTTCTGCGCCATCTCTTCCGAAGAAACCAACGCAATATTTTGGTGGTAATATTCAGTCAACGCCCGGAAATATAGGGGGAACCGGGAGATAGTTGCTTTGGGAAAGGTCACTAACCCTTCGGGCATTCGCTCCTCCCCCCTTGTGATTAATTTCACAATCTCAACTTAATTGTAACCGATGAGCGCCGGTTTGCCAATAACACCTTTGTTAACTGTCCGTAAAGAAAAAACCGGCCGCTTTTGGCCAGTTTTTCTTTACAACCACAACCATCTCTGGATGAATGAATATTCACCCTTTGTTTTTCAGTAACGCTTCGGCCCTTTCCCGCTGATTGGGAAAAAGGTCGACGGGCACATATTCAGGGCCCAGGTTTTGCCGCACCATATAGCGGGCGCAGTTCGTATTGTCCCCCTGACAATAATTGCGTTTGTAGATCTCGGAAGTCGCTGGCATATTCTTCATCTTATTATGAAAAAAAGGACAACCTTTAAGCATTGGACAATCGGCCATTTCTTCTACCCCTTTCTTGCTGTTTATTTTACGGTATCAATTATGCCATTAATTTCATTGTAATAAAAAATGTTTAACTTTAAGTTAATGTTGTGTTAAGATCCCTTTAAAGGTGTCCAGCATGAAAAAACCCCTCGCGGGGTTTGGTCTTAAATAAAATGGTGCCAAGGGACGGAATCGAACCGCCGACACGGGGATTTTCAGTCCCCTGCTCTAC